>CAZWFM010000418.1:0-2174 GCA_964633185.1 uncultured Bacteroidales bacterium
GCCAGGCTGATCACGTACCCTCCGGAAGCACTCTTATCTGCAACTTTTAATGCCCCGCCTGTCAATTTAGCCTTTTCTGCCTCGAACATTTGTTTTTCCGGTGATATGGCAAAAATTGAAGTATTTAATAAAAGAAGCATCACAACAAGGCACATTCGCGTTTTTGTTAAACAACACAGCATGAACGATAGTCGTTGCATTTTTGTAAGGTTGTTAATTACCATTTTAAGACTAGTTAAATATTTTATTGTACCTGACATATTTATGGCACTGTCAATTCCTGTTCCTGGGCGGCTTTAAGGTTCCATCCATCAAGTTTAAAAAGCAATTTCCCTTCTGTTACCGGCGAGGCATCCACCTGCATTTCGATGGTGCGTTTTTCGCCTGGCAAAAGCGGGAAATAATTATCCTGCCAGAAAATTGGTAATATAGGTTCCTTCGTTATAGCTGAAAGCAACTTGGGGTTCAACCCAAAAGCGAGCGAGTTTGAAGGATTGGTAAATTCAACAATAAGTTTAAGCTTGCCGTTCTCCTTCGAGAGTGGGCTAAGTTTAGCTGTCACATCAACCGGAGGTAGTTTGGCCAAACCTGTAAAATCGGCATCATCGTCTCCCTGGGCCGACAACCAGTAGAAATTTGAGGATATTTCTTTTCCTGTTTTGTCCTGAAGGGATAATTTCAGAAAATAAATACCGGTAAGTGTTTTAGGAATGTCAAGATTGAAAAGTATATTACTTTCATCGGCCCTTAAACCTGTATCGTACCATATACCCATGCCCCTGTCGGGAGGCGTTGGGTTCCAGTCGACCCATGAAATGGTAAGGTCATAAAGTTTAGGCGGAAATATTTCCAGTGCGATGCAATTTTTTTGGCCGACTTTAGTGTATTGGGCAATATCAAAAGCATACAACCTGTATGCTCCTTCCATTTGGGTGGAATCAGCTACCTTTTGTCCGTTTATCCAAAGGTTGGCACGATAATTCACGCTATGGAATTTCAACCAAATATGCTTCCCTGAATAACCTGTAGGAAGATTGAATTCAGTGCGATACCACCATGACGATTCAAAGGGATTGCCCTCTGGGATGTCCCACCTTCGTACTCCGGGCAGTTCAAAATAGTTATTGCCGTAATACGGATTGGCGTAAACCTTGTTTGCCACAAGCGTTGCCAAAATCGTGGCGGGAACCGATGTGGGGTACCAGTCTTTTGCAGCATAACCAGATTGGGATATAACTTTGCCCCCGTCAGAAAGGTTGGCAGATGAGCAAATAGCCCAATTGTCGCGAAGAACAATAGGGCTGATATCAATCTTTTGCGCCAAAACATTAGATGCAAAAAAGACGAATAAAAGAAGTGAAATTCGCAAAAACATGGTTTTCATATATACAGTGTACTTTTTTATTTATTTTATTGTTATAGAAATTGCTTGAGTATTATAACCCTCCACCCGGACCCATTTGGCCGTCTCATTTTTCCATACGGTTCCGTGAATCTCAACCGTTTCACCCAGAAAAACAGTAACATAATTATCATCATATTCGATTGGAAGGATTTCATTCCCGTCTTTAGTTTCAGAAATCGTGACTCTTTCAAAAAATGCAATGTGTGTTGAAGGGTTGTGCAAACGAATTGTGACATGGCTCTCCGCTCCAACCTTCTCTTGCTGCGCTTCCATTTCAACTTTCACAGCAGGCATGGCATTTAATGCAGTCATGTCGGCCCATTTTTCCTGTTGCAACGATGTGTAATCATTCTTCCGAGGCCCCACATCGTCATCTTTTTGCGATTTCCAATAGGTGTTTTCCACGATGAGTTTCCCGCTTTCATCAAACAACTGGCAGCGGACAAAAAAGACCAGCGTACTCTCCGGATATATGGGCAGGGACATTACCTGGTTTGTGCCATTGAAAGGTACCGAAATATCTTTTGCAGAACGGTCGTCACGCAATTTGCCATCAAGATCGTAAACCCTTACCCGAACGCTAAGTCCCTGAACATCTTTTGGGGTTTGATTGAAAACGATAATATTGGCTTTGCTGTTGTCACCGGTTGCATAAGAATCGAAAACAACTGAGAGTGGCCGTAGCCCTTTTTTTGCACCATAATACACGCCGCCCGGGCTCATGTAATAATCAATCAGGTTGCCGTAAAACGAAGGCCAGTGGCTGTTC
>CAZWFM010000419.1:0-2162 GCA_964633185.1 uncultured Bacteroidales bacterium
CCGGTACATGTTTTGCCGAAACGGGAATTGATGTAGTTTGCATTGATATTGACAAGAATAAAATTGAAAATCTCAAAAAAGGAATACTCCCTATTTATGAGCCCGGCCTGCAGCCAATGGTTGAGAGAAATCAGGAAAAAGGAAGGTTGCTTTTTTCAACAAGCCTGAAAGATCATATTCCCGATTGTGAAGCAGTTTTTATTGCTGTAGGAACACCTCCTGATGAAGATGGCACTGCAGACTTAAAGTATGTTCTGGCTGTTGCTTCCGATATAGGAAAATACATGGACGATTACCTGGTGGCAGTCACAAAAAGTACTGTTCCTATAGAAACTTCCAGGAAAGTCAGGGCTGCGATACAGGCAGAACTTGATAAACGAAATGCAGATCTGGAATTTGATGTTGCCTCCAACCCGGAATTTTTAAAAGAAGGATCTGCTATTGATGATTTTCTGAAACCTGATAGAATTGTTATCGGAACGGAATCCAGACGATCTGAAAAAATCATGGAAAGATTATATAAACCTTTCTTATTGAACGGGCATCCTTTGTTGTTCATGGACATTCCTTCTGCAGAAATGACCAAATATGCCGCCAATTCTATGCTGGCAACAAAAATAAGTTTCATGAACGATATTGCAAATCTGTGTGAGATCGTTGGTGCCGATGTAAATATGGTAAGGAAAGGTATAGGAAGTGATCTCCGTATCGGAAATAAATTTATATATGCAGGAGCAGGTTATGGAGGTTCATGTTTTCCGAAAGATGTTAAAGCGCTGATTAAAACAGGATTGGAAAGAAAACATCCACTCAGAATATTACAAGCTGTAGAAGAAGTGAACAACGATCAAAAAGAAATTCTTTTCAGGAAGATCAAAGATCATTTTAAAGGAAAAGTAAAAGGAAAAACAATTGGCCTGTGGGGACTGTCATTCAAACCAAATACGGATGATATGAGAGAAGCCCCTTCCCTTACAATTATACAGAAACTGATTGAACATGGCGTCTCAGTAAAAGCTTATGATCCTGTTGCAATGGAAGAAGCAAAGAGAATTTTGGGTACATCCGTCGAATTTTGTAATGACATGTATGAAGTTGCTGTTGATGCTGATGCCCTTGCATTGGTTACAGAATGGTCAGAGTTTAGAATTCCAAACTATAAAGTATTAAAGAAATTATTGAAGAGTAAAATAGTATTTGACGGCCGAAATATTTATGACCCTGCTGAAATGAAAGAGAATGGATTCACCTATTACGGGATCGGAAGAAAAACACTATAGATACAAAATTTACTATGCAAAGAATAATGAAAAAAATACTGGTGACAGGCGGAGCCGGATTTGTTGGTTCGCATTTGTGTGAAAGATTGCTGAAGGAAGGAAATGAGGTTATTTGTATTGACAATTATTTTACAGGTTCAAAAAGAAATATTGTTCACCTGCTTGATAATCCGTTTTTCGAATTGATCAGGCATGATATTACTTCGCCTTATTATGTTGAGGTAGATGAAATTTATAATCTGGCTTGCCCGGCATCACCCATCCATTACCAGTACAACCCTATAAAAACGATCAAAACTTCAGTTATGGGTTCGGTGAATATGCTGGGACTGGCAAAAAGGATAAAGGCTAAAATATTACAGGCTTCTACCAGTGAAGTCTATGGCGATCCTGAAATACACCCTCAACCCGAACATTACTGGGGACATGTAAACCCGATCGGTCGAAGAGCATGCTACGATGAAGGAAAGCGATGCGCCGAAACTTTATTCATGGATTATTATTACCAGAATAAAGTAAAAATTAAAATTGTGCGTATTTTTAATTCATACGGACCTAAAATGCATCCAAATGACGGACGGGTTGTATCAAATTTTATTGTTCAGGCTCTGCAGGATAAAGAACTTACAATCTATGGAGACGGTTCTCAAACCCGCAGTTTTCAATACATCGATGACCTGGTTGACGGCCTGATGAAGATGATGGTTACTCCTGATGAAGTGACAGGTCCGATTAACCTGGGAAATCCCGATGAATTTACGATTCTCCAGTTGGCTGAAAAAATCATTGACCTGACCAATTCAAAATCAAAACTGGTATTCGAACCCCTTCCCAAAGATGATCCCACGAAAAGAAAACCGGATATTTCAAAAGCAAGAGATA
>CAZWFM010000420.1:0-2142 GCA_964633185.1 uncultured Bacteroidales bacterium
CGGAACGCTGAACGCTTATTGCACCTGATCAATCAGCTCATGGATTTTCGTAAAATAGAACAAGGTAAGATGAGCCTGCATGTGCAGGAGGGTAACCTGGATACCTTTATCAATGGAATCCTGGAGGCCTTCAACGATTTGGTCGTGCAGAAAAATATTGAGCTGGTTTTCGAGTGTTCTATCAGCGATAAATTGGTTTGGTTCGATCATGAAAAGCTTGAAAATGTATTGTTTAATTTGCTTTCGAATGCATTTAAATACACTCCTGAAAAGGGGACAATAAGTGTTCGGGTGAAATTTACCAATCCCATCAGGCCGGATGCTTCGCAAAGGGTTGATAAGAAAACAGGTGTTAATACGTATGTACAGATTGAAATAGCTGATACCGGGGCGGGTATTAGCAGGGACAAATTGCCCAATATTTTTAAACGTTTCTACCAGGCCGATCAAATAAACAACAGTACTATGGGAAGTGGTATTGGACTCTCGTTAACACGCGATTTGATCAGAGTTCATCGTGGTTCTATTGTTGTGGATAGTAAACCCGGTAAGGGCACAAACTTTACCATACAAATGCCCTGTTCCAGGGAAGCTTACACCGAGGAAGAAGTGACCCAGACCAACCTCGGTCAATCAAATCTGAAACATCATGTGAATATGCTGAAACATATTCTCGAAATTCAGCCGAAAATAAGTGAGGATGCTCCCGTGCTGAAGTTGGAGCAGTATTTAGGGAAACCGCTCCTGCTGGTAGTTGAAGATAACCGGGAGTTAAGAGAGTTTATAGCTGGCAGACTGAATCAACAATTTAACATTTTAATGGCTGAAAATGGAGAAATTGCCTTTGAATTGGCAGAAAAACATAATCCAGATCTTGTAATATCGGATATCATGATGCCCGTAATGAATGGTTTGCAGCTTTGCAATATGCTTAAGGAAAAGATCGAGACCAGTCATATTCCGGTAATACTATTAACAGCAAAGGGTACCGTCGAGAATCAGATCGAAGGCTATAAAACCGGTGCCGATGATTATATTCCAAAACCTTTCAATATGGAGCTACTGGAAACCAGGGTGCAAAACCTGATTGATTCAAGAAAAAATCTCCGCAGAGCTTTTTCAAACCCCGAACCGGTTAGTCCGGAAGAGATTACTAAAAATCCCACCGACCAGATATTTTTACGCAAAGCTCTCGAACATATCGAAAAAAACCTGGATAATACGGAATTCAATGTAAACAATTTTGCTTCGGTAATGTGTGTAAGCCGCAGTCTATTGCATAAAAAACTAACTGCCCTGACCGATCAGTCAGCAACCGATTTTATTAATACCATTCGCCTGAGAAAAGCGAGAGAACTGATGTTATCCGGTTCCTATAATATTTCGGAAGTAGCCTATACCGTAGGTTATAACGATCCGAAATACTTTAGCCGTCTCTTTAAAAAACATTTTAAAGTATCTCCTTCCGAATACATTAAGGAACTCCGTATTAAAGTCGGGTAGCAGGGACATAGTATAACAGGCCTTTACGTTCATGGTACTGATTTTTATCAATACACTGATATTCAACCCTGTAAACAATAGTCCACTTATCTGAAACATATCTCCACCTGTTTTGGGGAGTCCTCACGTATTTTTGGTCTGACATCTGAAAAAGCAGATGAATCTTAACCTATACTAATCTAATTCACTAACCTAATTTTTACAACATGAAAGGAGTCGTAATAAAATTGTGCGCATTGCTTTTTATCCTGACCTTTATAAGTCCGGAATTAATACGCGCACAAAACACAGTTACCGGTAAGGTGACTGATTCTTCAAACGGTGAACCCTTAACGGGAGTCAATATTGTAATTAAAGGAACTACGGAAGGAACTGTTACCAATTTGGAAGGAGAATTTACCCTTGAGGTTGATGACCCAAATGCCGAATTGGTTTTTTCCTATGTTGGTTACCTTACCGAGACCTATTTACTCAGTGGTAGCACACATATTGAACTGGCTATGGTTCAGGATTTGCTTTCACTGGAGGAACTGGTAGTCATTGGCTATGGTACTGCCAGAAAAAGCGATCTTACGGGTTCTGTGGCAGTGATCAACACCGAAAACTTTGAAAAGATCCAGGCGAGTGATGTTTCCAAAT
>CAZWFM010000421.1:0-2136 GCA_964633185.1 uncultured Bacteroidales bacterium
GAGCACTGGCAAATTTTTCATTCTCCCCTACAACCATAAGTTGTTCAATAAAAAACGACTCTTTAAACTTATTTTCTATAATTTGAGGAGCAATATATTTTCCGCTTGAAAGCTTAAACATTTCCTTTTTACGATCTGTAATTTTAACATACCTGTTATCTACCAAAACCCCGACATCTCCTGTATGAAGCCAACCATCCTTATCAATCGTTTCGGCTGTTTGTTTGGGATCTTTATAATATCCCAGCATAACAGAATCACCTTTTGCGAGAATTTCACCATCATTCGAAATTTTAACTGACATTCCGGGGAGAGCCGGACCTACCGTGCCAACAACAATTTCACCTTTGTCATAATTACTAGCCGCTATGATCGGAGAGGTTTCTGTCATTCCATAACCTTCAACCAAAGGGATTCCGGCGGCATTGAAAATTCTGATCAACCGGGGCTGAAGGGCAGCACTCCCCGACACAATAAGACGTACATGGTTACCCACCGCTGCCTGCCATTTGGAAAAAATAAGTTTTTCAGCAATGGATAGTTTCCAATGATAGAACCATCCGTTCTTTCTGTGAAACTCAAATCGTAAACCCAAATTCACTGCCCAGAAAAAGATCTGTTTTTTTATTCCTTTCAGGTCCTTGCCAACACCAATGATCTTATCATATATTCGTTCAAGAACTCTCGGAACTGCAATAAAAATAGAAGGTTTCACTTCTTTCAGATTATCAGAAATGGTACCCAGGTTTTCAGCATAATAAATTCCAACTCCCTGTTTTTGAAAATAATAATTAATAGTACGCTCAAACACATGACATATCGGAAGGAAACTCAGTGTTCTGTCTTCAAGTCCGAAATGAAATACTTCCGCAGCTCCTAAAATATTACTTATAATGTTTTTATGGCTTAGCATAACTCCTTTAGGGTTTCCGGTTGTCCCCGAAGTATAAATCAGGGTTGCCAGATCATCCCTATGAATGCTCTTTTTAATCTCCTCGAGTTTGTCTTTAAGTTCATTTTCCTTTTCATTCCCGAGATTAAGAATTTCCATCCAGCTTTTTGCTCCGGCAATATCATTGAACGTATAGATTAGTATCTGATGATTTATTTTCCTTGCAATCGGCTCCAATTTCTGAAGCAGGCTTTTATCAGACACAACGAGCATTCTGGGATCTGCATGGTTTAAAATATATTCATAATCAGATTCACTTAGTGTAGGATATATCGGAACATGAATCAAGCCTGTCTGATTCAATGCCATATCAAGAAAATTCCACTCAGGTCTGTTATTTGAAATAGTTGCAACCCGATCACCTTTGTTAAGACCTAATGCAATGAGTCCATAACTTAGTTTATGTGAAGTGTCATAATATTCTCTCACGGAATGGTTTATCCAGACACCATTTTCTTTATGTACAAGAGCATCCTGCTTATCAGGAAAATTCTCATAGCTATTCTGAAGAATATCAAAAATTCGGGTTAGTTTCATAAATATGAGTTTTAGCGGCGGTTACAAGTTACAAATAATAAAATTATTCATTCAAGCTCTTCCAGGGAATCTTCAATATACAATTCAAGGATCTGGTGTGCATATTCCTGAAGAAGAATATTCCTGTGAAGTTTCTGGGTTATTTGATATTTCACCTGACTCCGGCGACCAGATATCAGATACCAGCAAATGCTTTCTAATTTGTTCTGTTTTCCCCAACTTCTTATTTACCATATGAATTTCTTCGAATAATTTTTTTATAATTTAGGATGAACAATAAGATTTTCATTGAAATTTCCATGTTCTTAATATAATTCTTTCTGAGAAATTCAAAGTTGGGAGAGATAATCGCTATCGCTAATGGTTGGATAGACAGGAACATGAACTGCTCCAATCTGGGCAATTGCTGAGTCTATTATGTTCCAATCAAATGTATTATCGGAAAAAATACTGGCAACATTTTCTTTCTTTTTTATTCCAAAGGTCAGCAATGCAATAGAAAGCTTATCTACGGGCAATTTTAGTTTATTTGCAGTCAACGACTCCCACTTTCCGGATCTTTTTGTGTACAGGATTTTTTTTCGGGATATTTGGAAAAAATGTGATTAAGTAAATTTTGTGTGAAGCCAAAACTTTTTATTTCTTCA
>CAZWFM010000422.1:0-2136 GCA_964633185.1 uncultured Bacteroidales bacterium
CTGAACATGATCGAGAAGCATGGTCAGCTCATAGTTGGAGTAATTTTAGATGAGCCAGCAATATGTAAAATTGATCCTGTAAGAAAAAGTAGTTTTGATGAAATGAGTTTACATATGTGTGGAAGCTCAACATTCAAATATAATCACACACAAACCATAAGTCTTCCAAGCTCTGACTCTTTTGCTTCAGAAGGATTGGAGTCTCAAAGTGGAGAGCAAAGTTTATACGTAAGATGTCAGGATGCTAATGGAAATTCAAACCCTGCAACATTTGTATTTAAATATTGTATTGAAGGAGGACCAGATACGACACCTCCTGTAATTGAATCCACTGATTTGGCAAATGGTATGCCGATTGCATTCGGGCAAACTTCTGCAAACATAAATGTTTACATAAATGAACCTGCAGAATGTAAGTGGAGCCATAATGACCAGCCTTATGATAATATGGAAAATTTAATGGATTGTTCAGGAGCAGATTCATTACTTGATATGAATTCTCAGGGACTTTTCACATGTAATGCACAATTGAGTGGATTAAATGATGGTGTAAGAAACAGGTTTTATTTCAGATGCAAAGACCAGCCAGGACAAACAGAAAGCGACAGGAATGTCAACGTTGAATCTTATGAATTTGAGATAATTGGAACTCAGTCGCTGGCAATAGATTCTATAAGTCCTAATGACACAACAATAAGGGAATCAACAGATCCTGTTAAAGTTACTTTGTCTGTCAGAACTTCTGCAGGATATAATGAAGGGGAAGCAACCTGTTATTATAGTGATACCGGAAAAGAAAAAGATTACAAAACATTCCTTAACACAGCTTCATATCAGCATTCTCATGATTTGTGGCTGGCTGGAGGGGGAGCAGGAAAAAGTAAAAGTTATACTTATTACGTAAAGTGTATTGATTTGGGTGGGAATGCTGATTATGAAACAATAACCTTTGAGGTTGAAACAGATACAACTCCGCCTGTAGTTGTAAGAGCTTATCATGAAGAAACATATCTTAAAATAGCAACAGTCGAAGAAGCAACATGTGTTTATGATGTTGTAAGCTGTAATTATTTATTTGATGATGGGTTAGAAATGGATACTTCTGACGGATTAGATCATTTTACAAACTGGGCAACAGACAGAAACTTTTATATTAAGTGTGAGGATAAATTCGGAAATCAGCCTCTTGCTAACCAGTGCAGCATTATAATAAAACCCTCACAGGTTTGATTTGATAAAAATTTATAAGTGATAAATTCTATTTTTAGTTATGCAATTTATAAAAAGAGGCTGTGTTAATATAAAGAATGTAAAGAAGGGGCAAATGAAATTATCTTTTGGAATGATTTTTTCAATTATTCTAATAATTGTTTTTCTGGCTTTTGCTATTTATGCTATTACAAAATTTCTTGGATTTCAGGATACCTTAAAAATTGAAGGATTTATGGGTGATTTGCAGGGTGATGTTGACAGGGTTTGGAAAGGCTCCCAGGCTTCAATACAAGTTGAATATTCATTGCCAAAAGAAATAGATGCTGTCTGTTTTACAGATGATGAACATGAAAATTTATTTTTTCAATCCGAGACAATTATCAGAGGCAAAAAAATAGAGCATATTGATATTTTGGAAACAACCAAAAATGGGGGGGAGGATCCATTTTGCATTGAAAATGAGAACGGAAAAGTAAAAATGATTATCAAAAAGGATTTCGGAGAATCATTAATCACAATTACAAAACAAGTGTAACAAAAATTCAGAAATCAGATAATCAAATATCAGTAAAATGTTAAATAAAAAAAGGGGGTTTCAGATATCTTTTGCATGGCTTTTCGCTATTATTGTAGGAGCTTTTATACTTTTTTTAGCTATATATGGGGTTACAAGGCTGATAAATCTTGGACAATATGAAATAAGCACAGAAACAAGTCAGGAGATTGGAATTTTATTAAATCCTCTTGAAACAGGATTTGAAACGGGGAAAGTTACTTCTTTATCATTAGCCAGAGAAACCAGGATATATAATACCTGTAATGCGGACAGTTTTTTCGGAAGACAGGTTATCAGCATATCACAAAAAAACTTTGGGAGATGGCCTGAGCCTTCAGAAGGAGTTTCTTTCAGGAACAAGTATATTT
>CAZWFM010000423.1:0-2122 GCA_964633185.1 uncultured Bacteroidales bacterium
ATGACAGGGGAGGATGGGCTGCAAACGGAAGAATTCAGGCTCAGCTTGCAGATTTTGGGGTATTGAATATAGCCGGTAGTACCAGTAGAGCTGGCTTTGGAAGTATAGAGCAAAAAGTTAATGAACGTTCAATGGAAGATGTGAACCAGTATGATATTTCATCGAATCTGGAACTTGGCAAGTTTTTTCCTGAAAAGTCTCAGGTATCCATACCATTTTATATTGCCGGTTCGAAAACGATCATTACTCCTGAATATTTTCCCAAGGACCCTGACATAAAATTTGAAGATGTTTTGAATAAAGCAGAATCAAAAGCAGAGAGAGACAGCCTGAAAAAAATATCACAGGATTATACTTCCCGTAAGAGTATTAACATAACAAACATGAGGTGGAATAAAAAATTCAAGAAGTGGGATATTTTTTCACCCGCCAATCTCAGTGCAAGTGCTGGTTATACCGATACAAAAGCCAGAAGCTATACAACAGAATATAACAATCTTTGGAAATATATGGCAAGCCTGAATTATGTGTTCAATACAAGACCTAAAAATATTCAACCATTCCGCAAATCAAAAACTTTGCGCAAACCTGCTTTCCGGATTATTCGGGATTTTAATTTTAATCCTTATCCATCAAGATTCACATTCGGTACCGTATTTGACAGGAATTATCAGGAGATCAAAATGAGAGATATCAGCGATGAGGTGGAACTGCTGATTGAGCCTACTGTAAATAAAGATTTCAACTGGGACAGAAATTATGATCTGAAATGGGATCTCACACGAGGCTTAAAAGTGGATTATTCGGCAACAAATGGTGCCAGAATTGATGAAACTCCCGGGCAAACAGATTTATTCAAAGCCAACAATGAAGAGTGGAAAGATTCTGTATGGAGCAGCATAAGAGAGGGTGGCAGAAACATGACTTTTTCCCAGAAATTCAATATCAGTTATACAGTGCCGATAAATAAAATACCAATATTCAATTGGGTGAACTTAAATGCATCGTATGGAAGCACTTTTAACTGGATTCGCGGAGAGGTGATTCCCGGAAAAGAACTGGGGCATACCCTAAAAAATTCAAATACAGTGAAACTCAATTCAAATCTAACTTTACGGACTTTATATAATAAGATTGGATACCTGAAAAATCTGGATGCCAAATACAGCGGAAGAGAGAAAAAGGCTGAGGAAGACATTCGTTATAAAACTGTTGAATATCAAAAACGAACATTTTTTAAGAAAGATCAGCCAAAAAATATTTTTCATAAGCTTAAGACAGATGATATTGAAATAAGAGTATTGGATGAGAACGGAAAGGAAGTTGAAGTGAAAACAAGTATAGTCAATGAAAATAAAATAACCATTACGGCAAGTGAGGACATTACAGGAGTAACTGTCTATATAACAGGTAAAATTCCTAAAGGAGAACGTCCCTTGGTATTCATTGCTGACAATGCTGTAAGGTTGCTGACAGGTTTTAAAAACCTGAATGTTGCCTGGTCACGGACAGTTGGGACAATGTTACCAGGGTATTTGCCCGAAACAGATTATTTTGGGATTAATACACACGATTATAACGGTGCTCCCGGATTTCCTTTTGCTTTCGGACAACAAAACGATGACATAATATATGATTTTATTGATAACGGCTGGGTAACAACCGATACACTCTTTAGTAAACCGGCAGAATTTACGCGCAATGAACAATTTAGTATAAGGACAACTTTTGAACCGTTCAATGGATTCAGGATAGACCTGACAGCAATGCGAAATTACTCAGAGTATAATGAACAGATCTATTTTCACGATACAAGAGATATGGAGCTGGCTAACTATAACGGATACTTTGTTGACAACAGGTATAGAGGAGGTAATTTTTCCATTTCGACTATAACAATTTATAGTGCCTTTGAACAACCGACAGGTAGTAATAATTGGGAATCCCCTGCTTTCAATGATCTTCGTGAGTATAGAAAAATTATTTCTGCACGACGATACAATGATTTGGTTCATTCGAATCCAAATTATTCGTCATCAGTTAAGCATCCTTATTATAATGGGTATTATTATGGATATGGTCCTACTTCGCAGGATGTACTGGTGCCTGCATTTCTTTCAGC
>CAZWFM010000424.1:0-2093 GCA_964633185.1 uncultured Bacteroidales bacterium
CAAGTATTAAGCTTGTCAAAAATAGCAATAATTCTTTCCAGATCATCATCTGAATCAAAAGGAATAACGATTTTCCCGGCGCCTTTATTGTTGCGTTTAAATTCGACTTTTGAACTGAAAAACTTTTGAAGATGCTCTTTTAATTTTTCATAATCTCTGGGAATATTCTTGGGCGTATCGGAAATCATCTCTTTTTCTTCACCAAGTTTTCTGACCATTTCCTCAACTTTTCTGACAGATAACTCCTGGTTGATGATCTTGTTATAGATTTTCAACTGGATTTTCGGATCATCAATATTTACAAGTGAACGGGCATGTCCCATTGAAATAGTATGATTTTTAATGCCTAATTGTATTTCAGCAGGTAGTTTTAATAATCTTAAATAGTTTGCTACAGTGGCTCTTTTTTTACCGACACGTTGGCTAAGTGATTCCTGAGTAAGATCGCATTCGTCGATAAGTCTTTGATAACTGATAGCAATTTCAATGGCGTCAAGATCTTCACGCTGAATATTCTCAATAAGAGCCATCTCCAGCAAATTCTTATCTTCTGCCTCCCTCAAATATGCAGGAATTTTCAATAATCCTGCCAGCCGGGTTGCCCGTAATCTTCGTTCGCCTGAAATTAACTGATACCGTCCGTTTACAGATTTACGAACTGTTACAGGCTGAATAATGCCAATTTCTTTAATGGAAGATGCCAGTTCTTCAAGAGATTCCTGATCAAAAATCGTTCTTGGCTGATAAGGATTTGAATCAATAGTATCAAGAGCAATTTCAGCAACGCCGCTTAGTCTTCTTTGGTAGGTTAAGTTATCAGATTGTTCATCCCCACTATCAATAAGTGCACCTAATCCTCTGCCTAAAGCATTTTTTTTTGCCATTTTCTAATTGTTCAATCATTTTTTAATCAGCATCTTTTTCTTCATCTTTGCTTACCAATTCTCTGGCAAGGTTCAGATAGTTAATAGATCCTTTGGATTCTGCATCGTACAGTACTACAGGTTTACCAAAACTTGGGGCCTCACTTAATTTTATGTTTCGTTGTATTATTGTCTCAAACACCATTTGTTGAAAATGCTTACGGACCTCATCAACAACCTGGTTTGAAAGTCTCAGCCTTGAATCGTACATGGTAAGAATAAAACCTTCGATTTCGAGCTCCGGATTCAGTCTTCCCTGAATTATTTTTATAGTATTCAGAAGTTTTCCCAGACCTTCAAGTGCAAAATATTCACACTGTACGGGTATCATAACAGAATCTGCTGCAGTTAGGGCATTAACTGTAATTAAGCCTAAGGAAGGAGAACAATCGATCAGCAAATAGTCATATTTGTCTTTTACGGGTGCAATGACTTTTTTTAACATATGCTCTCTCTGTTCCATGTTCAGCATTTCAATTTCAGCACCTACAAGATCAATATGAGAAGGTATTATGTCCATACCCTCAATTTCAGATTTTAAGAGAACTTCTTCCGTATCCACTTCGTCAATCAGACATTCGTAAATGCTCTTATCAATGCTTCTTACATCAAGACCAATTCCTGAAGTTGCATTGGCTTGAGGATCAGCATCAACGATCAGGACCTTCTTTTCCAAGACAGCAAGACTGGCAGCCAGGTTAATAGCCGTGGTCGTTTTGCCGACACCTCCTTTTTGATTCGCAATAGCAATTACTTTTCCCATTGAGTCTTAATTTGATTTCTGGATTCCTGTTGCAAGTATAAAATAATTATTTCGAAATAGGCTTCAAAAATAGCATTTAATAACCCGAACAAATTTTTGCTCTTTTCACTTTTGTGAACAATTTATTTTCACGTTATTAACAAGTTATTAACAACGCAATTCATACTCAGGATATTAGGTTATTAAAATGCAGAAGAATTGAATTTTCGTGTTAAAAATTAAGGATAAATTATAATCTCATAAAGAAACGGCCATAATTTTCCTGTTATATAGTAGCTGTTTTTGTCTGAATTAAATGCAATGCCATTAAGTACATGATCATAATTATCCGGGATCCCATCAGGTATAATCTCCGTAAGGTTTAATTTACCGGTGACTTTTCCACTTTTTGCATCGATTTGTACAAT
>CAZWFM010000425.1:0-2085 GCA_964633185.1 uncultured Bacteroidales bacterium
GTCCGGAAGAAAAAAAGTTCATCAACTTATGGCATAAAAAATACCACCTGAACAAGGTAAATTCATTTACCTGTTATAGGATCGCCGATCCTGATCACGGTTATTGTTTTTCGGACGGGCTTTCTTAACAACAATATTGCTGCCTTCGAATTCAATCCCATCCAAATCGTTAATTGCTTCAGAAGCTTCCTGATCATTAGACATCTCCACAAAAGCATAACATTTGGAGCTAGCCGTATCGCGATCGAAAATCACCTTTGTTGAATCAACTTTGCCATATTCCTGAAAAAGGGCATTAAGTGATTCATTAGTCGTTTTGGGACTAAGTTTTGCTATAAAAATGTTCATAAAAAATAGTAAGGAATTTTAAAAATGATTTAAAAAATGTCCAGAATAAGTGTGGTAAATTCATTTGTATCGAACCACAATTCAATCATGGCAGAATTACATTAAAAATATTCAGTGTAGTCAATTGCTGATGGAATAATACGTTTTTAAAACATGTAATTTTCTAAAACAGAACTGCATTTTCAGAATACCAGTCCAAAAATTCTTCGTCGGTAATTATTTTATCCCCGAATTTTTTCTCAAATAATTCTTTTGCTTCCATGGGGATAAATTCTCTTTCAATAGAATTGTTGAACGTGTTTCTTACAGGAATGTAATAACCTTCTAATCCAAGTTTGCTGTAGAGTTTGTAGTAGTTTTTTTCCTTTCTCATTGTAATCAGATTATGATTTTAAGCTGCCGTTCTCTCAAATACTTTCCGAATGATCTCTTTATGCGATTTCCACAGGTTTGTTTCCAGCCAGTTCTTCAGTTTTAGAACATCTTCCGCTTCAAGCCACCTTATGGATTTCATTAATTCTTTCTCAAATAATTGAGTGTCATTCATTACATTTTTAAGTATTATCTTCTGATGGTCAAGCATTTTTATTTCTTTCATTCTTCAGGTTCAGTTTGCAATGATTCGAATAAAATTTTTATTTACTTTAACTTATAAATGGCTTTCAAGGTTTCATTTATACCCAGGAAAATTTCATTGTTTTTTTTGGAAAATATCTCCTGTTTTTTTAACTATCCTATCTAACGAAGAAAGATCATAAATTATTTTAAATAGAATAAATTAATCAAATTTCCTCAGAAATACAAGCTGCATCAATGATAAAAAATATTTAAAGACTGATTACCTTTCCAGTTCAATCTCTGTAAAATTCAAGGAGCCAAATACTCCGAAACCGCTTTCAAGTGTGCTGAAACAAGTTCTGTATTTGTTGAAATTGAGGGATGTATTCGAGTTGGCATAATAGGTAGCCAGTTTGCTGTCATAACTGAATATTTTCACTTTTTCAACCAAATAACTGTTTGGTATATTTATACTGATGTGAGTATCCGATGAATCTGCAGGAATAACTCTCAGCGCCGGCCAGCTATCCGATTCCGTGATTACATAGATGTCCATCATTTTTATTAATGAATCGTTCATCACGGTAAATGTGATCTGATCCGCATAAACGGCAAATGAGTCTTCAACAATTTCAGGTTTCGACGGAATGGTGGTTGCCCCTTGCGCAAGCGGAAAATCAGGATGATCACAGATCAATTGATAGGTTTGTCCCGGCTGGGGATAAAACTCTGTCACCGGCCTGTACAATGTATCTCCAAACAATGAATCGGAAGGCATTAGCGGAAAAGCAAAAGTATCAGTGAATACTCCGTTTTCTTCAAGGTAAACCGTTACGGTCACATCGTGAATGATACTGAAATCTTCAGCTTCAAGGGCAGGCCAGTTTTGCTGTACAAAAACAAACGATTTGTTGTAATCTCCGGCACTGTCGGGCCGAAGCAATCCGAATATATTCAATCCTTCTTCAAAAGTATTGATGGTTAGTTCAGGCTGCTGATTGAATCCCAGGTAATAATCAACAGTTTCTTCACACGAGTAAAAGATTGTGAAAATCAAAAACAATAGGAGAAAGCCCGGTGTCGATCTGTTGTTCATTCTTAAAATTTTATTGTATAACTCAATCCTACCGAAGGAAAATAATTTGTGCCAAAGGGAAAATATTTACCCTCCCATCTGTC
>CAZWFM010000426.1:0-2080 GCA_964633185.1 uncultured Bacteroidales bacterium
TACGGACACTTCCTTTTGTATGTCTTAAAGCATATGCCATTAAGAAAAGCTATCCATCCTGGAACTGGATTACAGGCGATGCTGACCAATGGTGGCAAGAGACAAAAGACTCATCTCAGACCAATTACGATTACACTTACAGCGGAGTTGTTGTGGCAGAACATCTGATTTTCGGTGATTGCTGGGATGTTGACGAAGAATTTGTATGGACTACAGCGTATAATGTTAACGAAGGTGATGAAGCACATGTCCAGTGTTTCGACCTGAAAATGTCTTATGCAGCGGTTGCAGATGCGGCTACCCTTATTGCAACCAACAAATTTGCGGTTGATGAAACCAGCAGTACTGTGGATGGCTGGCTGTGGGCAGTTGAAGAAAATGATTCTTCGAAAGCCGGCGTTGTTTGGGGTATTCATCACGAATTCCTCAATAATGCTACCGATGATTTCTTCAACCTAGTTCAAAACTCATTGGCATGGGTATTAGAACATGAAATTCCAAATATCTGTGTAAGTTCAATCGAGAACAATAGATTGGCAGATTTCGGACTTGAGGTTTATCCCAGCCCTGCAACATCTTTTACAAACATTGAGTTTAATCTTGAACAACCTGTTGATATTTATCTTACTGTGAGAGATGTGGTTGGAAAGACTGTTTATGAAGTGAATGAATCATTTGGTGCAGGACAACAAAGTATTCATTTTAATGTTTCGGGCTTAACTGCAGGAATTTATAACATTCAGTTAATAGCGGACGGAAAATATCAATCAAAGCTGTTTATGGTTCGTTAATCCTCAACAGGATAGATCAATAAATGAACTTGTTGATCATTCAGATTGGAGAGTTGCCATTGATTGATCGATAATGAATTGGTAAAACCTGCGTTAAGACAAATGCAGGTTTTACTAATTTTAACATAAAGGATCACTGGAATGGACAGGTATTTTAAAATAATTGCATTACTGATTTTTTCAAATTTTTTATTTACAATGAATTACTGCCAGATTGATCATTGTATTGTATCGAAAGATGGATCGGGGAATTACAGAACCATTCAGGAAGCTCTTGATGCCAAACCTGAAAACAATAAAGAGCCGGTGATCGTTTTTGTCCGCAATGGAGTATACAAGGAAAAACTTGTACTGACAGAAAATAAGGCCAGTCTTTTGCTTATCGGAGAGAACAAGGATAGTACCATTATTACATACGATGATTATTCCGGACGGATTGTACATAATGATACATTAAATACTCATAATTCATGCAGCTTTCGGATCATGGCCGATGATTTTACTGCCATGAATATTGCATTCGAAAATTCTGCCGGCAGGGTAGGACAGGCTGTCGCAGTAGAAGTGAACAGCGACCGGGTGTCATTTTACAATTGCCGGTTTATCGGGAACCAGGATACGTATTACACAAACAGCTATGGCAGGGTTTATATGCAAAACTGTTACATTGAAGGAACCACAGATTTTATCTTTGGTAAATCAGTTGTTTTGTTTGATAGTTGCCGGATCCACAGCAAGAAAAATTCATACATTACTGCTGCCTCTACCCCGGAAGGTTTTTATTATGGGTATGTTTTCAGAAATTGTACATTAACAGCCGACAGCAATGTTCATATGGTTTATCTTGGTCGTCCCTGGCGTGATTATGCGAAAGTGGCTTATTTGAATTGTGAGATGGGATCACATATCAGACCTGAAGGATGGCATAACTGGGATAAACCATGGCGGGAAAGCAAAACATTTTATGCAGAATACAATTCAACAGGACCGGGAGGGGATCGAAAAGGGAGAGTAAAATGGTCTTATGAATTGAATTCTGATGAAGCAGAAAAATATACCACGAAAAATATCTTTGCCCGTCAAAAAACAAATCTTATTTTCAAAAACGACTGGATCCCTGAGATGCCCAAAATTTTGAATCATTATAAATAATACTTTTTTAAACAATATCGTGTGCGCGCACGGTACTATTTTGTATATTTGTTTTTTAGTCGTGTTCGTACACGGAATACATGAAATAAAGCTCTGATAATCAGTTTAATGATTGAAAATCGAGAAAATAGAATACG
>CAZWFM010000427.1:0-2076 GCA_964633185.1 uncultured Bacteroidales bacterium
GGAATCGGGTATAAATCAGTTGTGCCGGATGTAATACGTATTGAAGAATTTGAAGAGTTTTATCATTTCATTCCATTCTCCGGCAATCGCACAAAAATAAATATGAAAGGCAAATACAATCCCGGTGGATATATACCCGACTGGCTTATTAAACAATTTCTAACAATGGGTCCGCTGGATGCCCTTCAGGAAGTTAAAAAACACTCGGAGGAAAGAGCAAAAAATAAATAATTAATCGGCCCCTTCTCCCACAAGACTCTTTTCATATTCTTCAGGATACAATACTACCTCAAGGTATTCATCAGTATTAAAATATTCATTGGCAACCCTCTGTATTTCTTCACTGCTTATTTGTCCAATATACTCCTCGTCAGTAACCGAATTCAGGTCCAGATCATTCAATATGGCTTTTTGAATGGAAGAAAGCCAGAACGTATTGATTTTCACATTTGTCTCCAGTTGCCGGCGACGAGTCTCTTTCGCTTTGATAATATCTTTCTGTTTAACTCCATGTAGCCGGATAGAATCCAGTTCCCCAATGGCTACAGACACAAGACTGTCGACATTTTCCGGTGAACACGGAATCATGATCTGCAGGGAAGAATATTCATAAGGGATCTGATTCAGGGATGCACTTACTCTGGTCGTATAGGCGCCACTCATTTCTTCACGCAATTTTTCAATGTATCGGAAGTCAAGAATATCGTTTAGTACACTCACCATAAAAGCATCCTTTTCATTCCATGCTCGTTCTTCCTCAAAGTACACGATGGCAATGCTTTTCGGGTCATTCCCTTTAAAAATAGCATGGATCTGCTTTTCATCAGGGGGACGAATTCCAAGGTCAACATAGGATTCTTCCCGCTCAATGCCTGGTAACGAAGCAATGTATTGTTCAATAAAAGACTTCATTGTATCAATAGAAAATGCACCCACAAAAACAAATGTGAAATTGCCCGGGTCGGCATAACGGTCCTTATATATCTGTATCGCCCTTTGGAAATCAATTTTTCCCCAATCCTCCGGAACAGGCAGGTAATCACCTCTCGGGTGATTCTGTGCCAATATCCTGTAATATTTGTCAAAGAAATAGTTTTGCGGATCCTTAGCCAGGTTTTCAAAAAGGTCTTTTCTTTTGCTGATATAAGAAAGAAATGCTCCTGAATCTACCCTGGGATCTGTGAAATACAAATAGATCAACTGGAACATACTTTCCAGGTCAGAAGACTTTGTCTGGCCGCTTATTGTCTCGGTTTCATAAGAGATTGAAGGTACAACATAAACGGTTTTTCCTGCAAGTATTTTGCGAATATCGGTATTGGAATATTCCGCAACACCACTTTCCTTAACAATGCCATCTGTATTAAGGGCTGTAAAATGATCTTCATCTCCGTATACAGAATGCCCTCCACGACTAAATGCGGAAAATAAAACTTCATCGTTCTTAAAATCTGTTGCTTTCAAAATAACTCTGGCTCCATTCGACAACCGCAAATCGAGTGCATCCAATTCATCCAGTGTTTTTTCAGATATGATGCTGCCTTTAGCAGGCACTTCTGATAAAAGTTCACTCCCCGACAGTTTATCCTCATAAGGTTGAATATCCATTGTAAGCACTTCATCAGCCAAAGCCAGAATAGCACCTTCATCCGGCACTTCCACTTCATCTTTTTCAGGTGCATTGATGACAATTACTCTGTTATCTGAAGTAATCAGAGATTTAGCCAGTTCATTGATGGTGTCAAGTCGAATTTTATCCAGGTTTTCTTTGACAAAATTGTATTCAAACTCAATACCGGGAATGGGTTCATCTTCCAAAAAATGTCTGATGTATTCATCAGCCCATTGTTTTGACTCGGTTTTATCACGCTCATTATAAGCATTTTCATATCGTTTTAATACATCGAGTTTAAAACGATTGAACTCACCATCAGTAAATCCGAACCGTTTTAGCCTTTCGGTCTCAACAAGATAAGCCTTCAGACCATCATCTATACCTTTTTCTCCGACCAAAGCATAGCCATGCAATGCATTTTTTGTCCGCGCATACAAATTGCCATACTGAATATTTGCTCC
>CAZWFM010000428.1:0-2072 GCA_964633185.1 uncultured Bacteroidales bacterium
ATTGACAGTCTGAAAGCATTGGATGTCTTGCTCATGAATTTTAAAAATTTCCTGTAACTACCCTTTTCAAATGATTCAAGCTGTTTTCTCATCTCATGCAAACCGGGCGAAAACAGAAATTCCCTGCCGTTTTGAAATTTAATCTTGTAAGTTGGATCCATTTGAAAAAGTTCAAATTCATCCTGGAATGTCCGCCCTATGGAACTGTAAAATTTTTCATATATTCCCGGCATTATAATCATAGTAGCTCCGACATCAAATCTATGACCTTCTTTGGAAATGCTTCCGCACCTTCCTCCGGGATAAGAGTTTTTCTCAAAAACGGATACATTATAACCTTGCTGTGCAAGCAGAATCGAAGTAGCGATTCCTCCAATCCCTGCTCCAATAATAGCTACATCGTATTTCATTTTCAGACAACAGAATAAGACATATAATAAATGAGGTACTATCTTCTATGAATCAATACATACTTAAAAAGTAATTTTTGCAAGATAGAAATTCTAGAAATACTATTTGGAATTAAGTAGCCGGAATATTGATTTGTAGCTTAAAAATATGAGGAAATAATAAATGATCAGTCTACATTTTCGTGCAAATACCTGTTATTATCGCTTAATTTCACACTTTTATCCTCATCATCAGAAAGTGAATATCTGGATATCCTTTTCTCCTTAGAAGGTTCTGTTTTATCCAGTTCAAAATTACGACGAATATAAGCAGGTTGATTTTCCATTTCATCAATGCTTGATTTAACCTGTTGACTGTTTATATCCATCTCTCTCAACTTTTCGTATGTTTTCTTAATGTTTTTTACTCTTTCAGCTCCCTTTCTGAATTCAATTGCTCTTTTCAAACTTCCTCTTTGATCGTCATCACCGATTCTTTCCGATTCAAAGGGTTGAGTCAGATCAAATTCAATTTCGCGTTGCGTAATGATGTTACTTCCCTTTCCTGATCTTTTACGGTTTTTCGGTATCTCTCTAATCTCAAACCCTTCTGTCGGCTTTTCAGGTTTCTCTGATGATTTTGTATACTCATCATCAAGTGCTATTTTATCAAGCTGCTTCTTCCTGAAATACAATTCAGGAATGCTGTTTGTCCCAAATCCAGTTGCTATTACGGTAACACAAAGTGCCTCCCCCAAAGACTCGTCAATTCCGTTTCCCCAGATCAGATCTGCTTCATCACCTGCACAACTTTGCACATAATCAGTAATCTGGCCAATCTCATCCATTGTAATTTCTTCATTTCCTGATGTAATATTGATCAGTATATTTCTTGATCCGACAATATTATTATCGTTCAATAACGGAGAATTTAAAGTCTCCGTAACTGCCCTGATGGCGCGGTCTTCCCCTTTTGCGTTTGCAGAACCCATGATCGCCACACCAGAGTTTGTCATAACCGTTTCCACATCAGCAAAATCCACATTGATGTAGCCATGTACTGTAATTATTTCGGCTATTCCTTTTGCTGCAATGGCCAGCACATTATCTGCTTTTGCAAACGCTTCCGATACTTTTAAATCACCGTACATTTCACGGATTTTTTCATTATTAATCACCAAAAGTGAATCTACGTATTTCTCAATTTCAGCAATTCCCTCAAGTGCCTGGTTTATTCTTCGCTGGCCTTCATTTCTGAAAGGTATTGTCAGAATAGCTACTGTAAGAATGCCGAGTTCTTTGGCAGCCTTTGCTATCACCGGAGCTGCTCCTGTTCCTGTTCCTCCGCCCATACCGGATGTAATGAAAACCATCTTCGTATTTACAGATAATACTTCAATAACATCATCCAGATTTTCAATCGCAGCTTCTCTTCCTATTGCCGGTTTGTTCCCTGCACCTCTTCCTTCAGTTAACGATGAACCTAATTGTATCTTCACCTGGACAGGACTGTTTTCTAATGCCTGGGCATCGGTATTGCATACAACAAAATCTACGTCTTTTATCCCGTGTTGATACATATAGTTTACTGCATTACTACCCCCTCCTCCAACACCAACAACTTTAATTATAGATGATTTGTTAACCGGCAGATCGAAATTCATTAAATCTTCTTTCATTTTT
>CAZWFM010000429.1:0-2068 GCA_964633185.1 uncultured Bacteroidales bacterium
TAGCTCCTGCAGTTTCAATAAGAAAGGAAAGTTCATCAAGGTATTCCATGACCTCTTCTTCAGTCTGTTCATTGCTTATTACACCAACCAATATTGCCCTCTCTTTGATTTTCTTCGTAGTAATACCGGTCATTCCTTACTTTTTTTCAAACCAGCAAAATTAATATTTTAAATTTTGATCAACCAATCTGTAATTCTTTAACTGTGAAATTGTTGAATTGCCAAATTGATGAAAAGAATCAATCGATTAACCTCCGATTGTCATAAATCACATCATGAATTGCCTGTTTCAATGTTTCCGTACAATCGTAAATCATAGAAAGATCGTCGGGGAAAGGTGCAACTTCATTTCGTAAAAGCCGCTTGTCGGCAGGTTCAAGCACTTCAAGATCGCCATATGCCCTTGCCGAAAAATGTTCAAAGACAGACGTGGCTGCAACAGGTTCAGATCTGTAAGTACTTCTGGAGGATCCCGGCCTGAACTTAACCATCCCGTTAATGGTTGCCGATTTGAACTGCCTTGTTTCAATTATTTTACAGGATAATCTTTTGTATTTAGGAACTTTAATATCATTACCAAGAGAGTCTTTTTTTACATTTCCCCTTCTGTCAAGTTCATATTCAAATCCGTCCTGCACTTCCTTGGTTCGAACATACTCTCTTCTTGAAATTTCATCAGGAGTAATCAGAATGTTGTGAAGTTCAGCGGTGATAAAATAATCATATCGTATGTCTCTTCCGTGGTCGTTAAGGTAATATTCCACCCAGTTGGTGTTCAAATCCGAAAGGTTTATGTTCACAATGTTATCAGAGAATTCATCCGGTAACCTTACCCTCGTTGTATTTACTGCAAGCAATAAAACCCTGGTGGTCCCATAGAATTTTGCATCCTGAATCAAACCATTTAAATCTTGATAGTCAACAGCCCGGTATTGTTGTACTTTCTGAAAATCGTAGTAGGCCTGTCTGTAACCCTCCTTCGATTGCAATTTCATATTGCTCATCCCCTTCTCGTAATAAAACCTGGCAACATTTGCCTTTGCTTCAACGATCTCCTTCGTATAATCTGTATATTCGTACTTTATGATCCTAGTCCCAACATTTAAAGGTATTACTTTCTGAATTTCAGCCTGTCGCCTGCTCAAAACATTGTAACGTTTGTAGATCTCCTCCCAGTTTTCAGGACTGTTTTCGGTTTTCAGTAATTTGATCTTTTCCAGATCCTGCTGGTTTGCAAGCCTGTATGCTTTATCCAAAAGCAACTTGTCATTATTATCTGCCTTGCCTTTTAAAATATCTTTTATGGTCCTTTCAATGACAGTATCATAATCACCCTTTTGCAACAACTTTTCCGGGGATCTGCATGCTATAATAAGCAACAATAACACAATAAAGACTTGTATTGATTTCATTCTTCAGAAATTATACGATCAAAAATAGAAAAAAAAACCCCGGAATACCTCCGGGGTTTCATTATGTTTCAATATCGTTTATTGCAAAACAAATACGATCGGGAATGTAAATTGTACTTTAACAGGCCGACCACGTTGTTTTCCGGGAGTCCATTTCGGTGAGCTTTGAACCACACGTTTTGCTTCCTTGTCCAATGCCGGATCTACACCACGAACCACAACCACATCAACAACTTCACCCTTGGCATTTACAGCAAACTGTACAAACACACGGCCGCTGATCCCATTTTCTGCAGCAATAGGAGGATAATTCAGGTTTTGCTGTATGTATTCCCTGAACTTTTCCTTGCCTCCACCCTGAAATGTCGGCATGTCTTCCACGATAAAGAATACTTCCTCTTCCGCTTCTTCTTCCTCTTCAAAAGGAACAAAATCAATTGCCATATTCTCATCTACGTCCATGCTCTCAAAATCAATCTCATCAATATCCACATCATCTTCCACGATATTGATCACTTCAATTACTTGTGGCGGAGGTGGTGGCGGAGGTGGTTGTTCTTGCTGCTGACGTGTAATCGGAATGATTTCCTCGTCAACCTCCCCACCCTGCATACCCAACAAAAGATTATTATTTTTTGGTTTTGATGTCCATTCAA
>CAZWFM010000430.1:0-2018 GCA_964633185.1 uncultured Bacteroidales bacterium
GAGATGAAATTTGATTTATAAGAAATTTTAGTATTATTTTTGATCTATTCATGTAATTATTAAGTAGTTATATTTATTTCATTCTGGTAATTTGCTTTCAAATTTCCTGAGTTATTTAAAATGAAAAGAAAAAACACTGATTCTGAACATGTGCCTGACATGGAAAAATTATCTTTTCTCATTGTAGAAGATGAGATTTCCAATTATGAACTTTTAAAAGCCATGATGCGAAAACTGGATGTGAATATATATTGGGCCAGAAATGGCAGGAATGCAGTGAAACTATGTGAGGAGTACAAATTTGACCTGATCTTTATGGATATTAAAATGCCGGGCATGGATGGTTACGAAGCTACTTCAATTATCAGAAGCTATGATAAAACAACTCCGATAATTGCACAAACTGCCTATGCAAGAGTGGAAGATGAAAAAATAATTCTTCAAAAAGGATTTAACGATTATCTTTCAAAACCTATCGACAGGATGAAACTTCTGAAATTGATCGAAAAATATCTTTAACTTTTTGAAGTATCACCCGGGAATTCCTTTCATATAGTATCTGAATTGTATTTTTCTTTTAACCTGATGTATTTCAGAAATGTAGCTTGTGCCGATATTATGCTGATAATGAATCCGTAATAGCCATCAAGAAATCCCAGTTTCAAAATGTAATCTTTGAGAAATTTCCAGGTAGGCTTAAAGAGTATTAAAAAAATATTCGAGTTTTTTCCGTTAATAAATGCTGTTTTTGCACCGACATCTGCAAAATGATTGGCCTGGTTAATATGTTGATTAATATCACGGTAAGAATAATGCAACAAATCGCCTTTAAGATATTTAAGCGTTGCACCTTCCTCCATTTCATATCTGTCATGCGGATTAAATCCGGTAAATTTTCCTTTTTGTCTGTCCCATAATCGAAGTTTTTTATCGGGGTACCATCCGCAATGTCTTATCCATTTGCCGCAATAATTTGTTAATCGGTTAAAATAATAACCGTCGTGTGTCCAGTTTTCTTTCACTTCCAGGATTGATGCGGCAAGGTTATCAGAAAGAACTTCATCGGCATCCAGGGATAAAATATGGGAATATTTTGCCTGCTTTACAGCCCAGTTTTTTTGTTCAATCATACCTTCCCATTCATGCTCAATAAATCTGGCTCCCAAATTCATACAGATCTCTTTTGTCCGGTCAGTTGATAAAGAATCAATGACAACTACCTCATCTACAACAGGTAACACCGATCGGATGCATTTCTCAATGTTCTTTTCCTCATTCTTGGTAATAATCACACAGCTGATTTCCATAAAAAATTGTAAACAAAAAACGAATATACATCAAATTCTTCAACTGCTTGATTTATTTTTGGAGCTTAAACTTCAAACTATGGATACAACAATACAGGTAGTTGGTTTTGCTTCGGCCGTTTTAACAACAGGTGCATTTTTACCCCAGGCCATCAAGACATGGAGAACAAAATCAACAGATGATTTGTCACCTTATATGTTTGCTTTCTTTTGCACCGGCATTGTCGGATGGTTGATCTATGGAATTCTAAGATCCGATCTTCCTATGATCCTGGCGAATTCAGTAACAATTTGTCTTGCAGGTATGATCATGTTTTTTATTATTCGTCCCGATGATACACGAAAAATCTCACATATGGCTTTGTATGCTGATGATCTGGAAACGATGAAGAATTTTTATGTCTCAATTTTTCAGGCAAAAAGCAGTGCGAAATATAACAATCAGTCTGCAGGATTCAGTTCCTATTTTCTTTCATTTTCTTCAGGAGTCAGACTGGAGCTAATGCACGACACAAATGGAATAGCCAATAATAATCGTGAATCCTGGGGTCATATAGCGTTTGCGGCTGGAAGTAAAAAAGCTGTTGATCGATTGTTCTTTTCCATGGAATCTAAAGATATTGAAATTATCAGCAATCCAAGGTATACCGGTGATGGGTATTATGAATTTGTTATATCCGATCCGGAAAAAAACAGGATAGAAATAACCAT
>CAZWFM010000431.1:0-2014 GCA_964633185.1 uncultured Bacteroidales bacterium
AGCCGCTCAACAATGCGAAAATAGCAATGTATATGAAGGATAAGGAAGAGAATGATTATGTTTTTGTCGACCGATATTCTACTTCGGAAGACGGGAGATACTATTTTACACTGGTACCGGATCTGGAATATGAATTTAAAATGGAAGGATTTCAATATTTCGACAGCAAGAATTATTTTTCAACAGAATTCTTTAATTTTTCTGATACTATTGAAATGCCACCTACATGGGTGAATGTGTATAGTGAAAAACCTGTAGTACTGGAAAATATTTATTATGACTTTAACAGCGCTGAACTGACAGAGGAATCCAAAAATGTATTGGATACTACTTTGTTAATCTTACTGAAGGAAGCTCCTGAATTCATTGTAGAAATAGGATCACATACTGACAGCATTGGAGATTTTCAGTACAATATTGAACTTTCCCAGAAACGGGCTGGTTATGTGGTAGAATACCTGATTACAAAAGGTGTCAATACTCAAAGACTGGTTGCCAAAGGATATGGAGCTCAAAATCCTGTTGCACCAAACTTCAATCCTGATGGTTCAGATAATGAGGAAGGCAGGGAACAAAACAGAAGAACAGAATTCAGAGTAATTGGAACAATCGGAGAAGAAGATGAAGATGAAATTTATGTTGATGACTAGCAGGTAGTTTATAGGATTCACGTTAGCTAAACCGAAGGTTTTGTTTTTGGCCATTTGATTGATCCAGAGGGTTTTCACCTCCTTGTTTGTTTGAAACACATTTGAAACAGAAAAATCTTTTCTTTCATGCAATTTTATTTCTTATATGTCGTTAATAATTCATCCGCAAAACAATATTGTTCAACTTTATAATGATTGCACATGAAACTAACTAGACTATTATTGGTTTTATTATTTGTAGTATCGGTCTCAATACCTCCGAATGCACTTTCTCAGAGTAATGATGGAAAATTGTCCCTGAATGAGGGAACCATTGAAAATCAATTCAATTATGTAATAAAAAAATCAAGCGATTACGAAGATTACAAGATGGTAAAATCATGGTGGTTGTATCGTTTAAAATCGCATGTTGCTGATAGTCTTAAGGAAGAAGCGGCAAAACTTGATGAATCACGGGAACTGATTGCACAAAGAGATCAGGAAATTGAAACCTTAAAAACAACATTGCAGTCAACCAATGAAAAGTTAAATTCTGCACTTAAAGAGAAAAATGACCTTATATTTCTTGGAGTTCATTTGAATAAAACCACATACAATACAATTGTATGGTTTCTGATTTCAGGCCTGGCCTTTTTATCAGGAATTGTATTTGTATTGTTCAAACGAAGCAACAGGATCACGGTTGAGACCAGGAAATCACTCAGTGAATTGAAAGAAGAATATGAAGATTACCGAAAGCGTACGCTGGAAAGGGAACAAAAAACAGTCAGAAAATTGTATGATGAGATACTTAAATACAAAAGCAAAGTAACCAAAGTGTGATTTGAATTGAACATGTGAATTTTATATAAAATCAATTATTTGGAAATAAAAAACAGGATATACAAACGACTAGCAAAAAAGACCTAAAATTGCACCAATGTTAGTATATAGAATAGTTTCGGCAAATGACATTCGCATGAAACAAACAGCAACGGGAAATGTTAAAGCAAATTTCCAGGTACATGATATTACAACGGTTAGTTCTTTCATCATGAATTAAAAATACAAAGAAGGCATAAATGAATTGAGCTATTATGCAATAAATAATGATGGTTCCAATAATAAAATAAGCTGTAAAATTGAGTTTTTCCCATCTTTTCTATAGAAAAATCCATGAATTATTTTAACTTAGTATATTAAAAACGTTTTTCTGAAATTAGAATATATTATTTTAGATGTTAGCTACGTAAATCTTTTAAATTAAAAATAATTAATTAATACATTGTTTAACTAATTCTATTTATTATGAAAAAATACTTTATGATTTTTATGCTTTTTGCCGGTACAACTGCATTTTTGAATGCACAAACCACGGTTTTTGA
>CAZWFM010000432.1:0-2008 GCA_964633185.1 uncultured Bacteroidales bacterium
CCAATGTTCCAGTATTTTTCGCGCCAGCATCCATGTTGCAACAATGCTCAGGGCAGTAGTAAAAGCATCCCAAAGTGCAATATCTGAGTCTGTATATTTCAATAATATATACGCTATGAATGCAAACAGGAGAATACTGATGAGTAGAAGCGTAACACCCAGGGATAATCTGATCTTTGATACCGGTAATTCATTTGCATTTTTTCCTGGTTTGCTCCAGTGTATCCAGCCATATATACTAATCACCACATAATAAACATTAATTCCCATATCAGCATAAATCTTTGACTGAAAAAAAACATACACATAAAGCACAGAAGTAATCAGGCCAAATAACCACAGAAATACATTCCCCCTGACAGAATATACAAGGTAAATTAAACCGGTTATCGTTGCAATTACTTCGATGTAATTGCATAATAACCACCAAATGACTTTTGTAAAAGTATTTTGAATGTCTTCTGCAGAAAACAGCATCAATACAATAGTTTCTTTGAATATATTTCCCAGTGATTCAATACCTCAACTGCTTTTAGCAGATTCTCATTTTCCTGGTTTATGATTTGATAAAACTCACTGGTTGACCATAGATCTCTTGCTATATATGCCTTCATAATCAATGCAATCCTGTTTTTTGATAATTCGAACTCTTCCTGATTGAAATCCAAACCTTCCTTTGTTGCAAAGTTGTTTAGCTTGTTCAAAGGCTCATCGGTTACAACAAAATCATTCATATATTTCTGAAAGTCGGCATATTCGTTCAAAATCTTCTTTCTGTTTTTATCAACATATTCCAGCACAAATTGATTCAAAATTCCATCCCTGATCAAATTGCTATAATAGTCTGAATAAGAAGTCGTATCGAGTGGAACAAAAATATCAGGCATAATTCCTCCACCTCCATATACTACCCTTTTATTGATGAGTGTTTTATACTGAAGAGAATCAGGAAATTTAATGCTATCCTTATTAATAAACTCACCGTTTTCATATCTGTTATAAATTTCCATTTCATAGTCTTCATTCCCATTTTCGTATGATTTCTGGATAAGACGACCTGAGGGTGTATAGTATTTTGCACTTGTCAATCTGATCATCGATCCGTCAGGTAATTCCAATTGTCGTTGAACAAGTCCTTTACCAAAGGAACGGCGGCCAATAATTATACCTCTGTCCCAATCCTGAATAGCTCCCGAGACGATTTCGCTTGCGCTGGCTGAACCTTCATCGATTAAAATCACTATTCTTCCTTCTTCAAATATGCCCTTAGAGGATGCGAAATATTCCCTTTTCGGACTATTAATTCCCTGTGTATATACAATTAATCTGTTATTGTCCAGAAACTGATCTGCCAGAACTACAGCTATATCAAGATACCCACCTGCATTGCCGGTAAGATCCAATATCAGATCCTGAGCGCCTTCTTCTTTTAATCTGACAGAAGCTTCACTAAACTCACCCATCGTAGTCATTGAGAATCGATTGAGTTTGATATAACCAACTCCATCTGAAAGCATGTATGCAGCATCCAGACTGTTAATTGGTATTTTATCTCTAGTTATTGAAAAGTCCAGTAACTTATCCACTGATCTGCGCAGGACTGATACATTTACCCTGGTTCCTTTCGGCCCTCTTAATAATGAAAAAACATCTTCATTTGTTAATCCGATGCCGGCTATATTTTCTCCATCAACTTTAATTATCCTGTCGCCCGATAGTATCCCGACTTTTTCTGACGGGCCACCAGGAATAGGAGTTATTACAAAGAGTGTATCATTCAATATATTAAAAGATATCCCGACACCCTCAAAATTCCCCTTAAGTGGTTCATTCATTTTCTTAACATCCTCTTTGGAAATATAAGTTGAATGAGGGTCCAATTCCTTTAAATTACCTTTAATGGCATCTTCTACCAATTTCTCATTGTTAACAGAATCAACATAATATGCACTCAGATATTTTAAAAACTGAACATATTTATATGCCTGTTTTGAATGATCCTGACCAT
>CAZWFM010000433.1:0-2006 GCA_964633185.1 uncultured Bacteroidales bacterium
CAAGAAAATGGAAAACAGATCGATCCAGCCTGTTGTACTTTTCAAGTGACGAAGTTCTTGACTATTTTGAACATGTCGAACTTAAGAAGGTTGAGATTGAGAGCAGGACGCAGGAAGAGATCAATATGCTACTTGCTGTTTCTAACGGTTTATTTAAGGAGATGGAAGTTGCTGAAAGCCTGAAAGAAGAATCGCAGCAAAACCTGACAGCAAAAAGAAAGAAACTGGATGAAGCAAAGAAAAAATTAAAAAAAGCAAAACAGCCCGATGCAAAGTTGATAGCTGAGAAGGAACTTGAATCAATGCATTCGGAGTATAATGCTGCTGAAGAGGATTTTAAAAAGAAAGTTGAAGATTTTGAGCAGACAAAGACAAAGACACAGGAATTATCCGAAAAAGTTACTGCATGCAAGTTATGCAATAATATTGTGCAAAAGGCTTTTGAGGTTACTACCGAACTTGAAACCTATAGGGCAAATTACAGGGAGGTTGAACACCAATATGAAATTTCTACAAGCGAAAAGGACCAGAAGTCAGCATACAGCAAACTGCAACAGATTTACTCCGAACTTAAACTGATTGAGAAAACATACCGGGACATAAACGACGAAGCAGCACTTCAAAAAGCTATTGCTGCCAAGGTGCTATCGGGCGTTAAATTCAAACAGGCAGAAGTTGAGGCAAAAAATGAAATTCAACAGGAACATGAACTTTACGATATTTATGATCTTGGCGAAATATTATTCCAATACATGCCTGTATTTGAGTTTTTTGAAGATTTCAGCAGTCTGTTGCCGAATAAGATCGATCTGGAGGATATTCTGAATGAAAATACCAACGTTGAAGGATACAAAGCAGCAAGGAATTTTCTTGAAGTTGCGGGCCTGGATGCAGCATTCTTCAGGGAAAAAAACCATCGTATCCTGAAACAAAAGATTGAAAACCTGAATGGAGAAATAACAATTAATTTTCAGGACTACTGGAGTCAGAATGTAGGCAAGGACAATAAAATTAACCTGAATTTTGAACTGGAACACTACGATTATACCCACCCGGAAAAAAGCGGAAAACCTTACCTTGAATTTTGGATCAAAGACAAACAGGAAAGATTGTATCCCAAGCAAAGGAGCAGGGGCGTTCGATGGTTTCTTTCTTTTTACCTCGAATTAAAGGCCACTGCAAAGAAGAATCATGTATCAAGAGTAATTCTGATTGATGAACCCGGCCTTAGCTTACATGCCCGTGCACAGGAAGATGTATTGAAAGTTTTCGAAGATTTAAGGGCAACAATGCAAATTCTATATTGTACTCATTCTCCGCATCTTATTAATGTGAATAAACTTTACAGGATACTGGCCGTACAAAGAGCTGATGATCAGGATGATCGAAGCGAAACACTCATTCTGCATGCTAATGATCTGTATTCTGCCTCTTCCGATACGTTATCTCCTGTGTATTCGCTCATGGGCATGAGAATTAATAACCAGGATTTCATTCAATCAGGAAACAATATCATTGTTGAAGATACAATTATGTACTATTATTTAAATGCATTCTGTCGTCTGGCTGGTATGGAACCTTTTCCTTCATTTATACCTTCAACGGGTCTTACAAATATTCCTGTATTATCAAATATATTGTTGGGATGGAAAGTTGGGTTTTCAGTACTCACTATGGGAGAATCAAGAGCGGATGAAGTGCTTTCTGATCTTCACAAATCGATATTCTTTAAAAGAGAAGGAGAACTGGAACAACAGCTTATCAAAATAACGGATTTTGAATATCCCGAAGACATTTTTTCTACTCTGGATTTTAAGAAGTTTGTGATTCAAAAAAGAGAAGGTATTACCGAAAGGAATTCTGATTATATTATAGAAAAAGGGCTTTCGAGGACAATTTTGGCTTCACAATTTATTAATTATTGTGAGCATAAAAATATTACTTTGAAAGACTTTGATGATGATACAAGAAAAAATATTAAATTGCTGATCAATAAAATTCAAAAA
>CAZWFM010000434.1:0-2001 GCA_964633185.1 uncultured Bacteroidales bacterium
AAGAATGGCATTCCTTGCTGGGATTTGAGAATAGGTATTCACACCGGTCCGGTTGTGGCTGGTGTTGTCGGAAGAAAAAAGTTTGCTTATGACATCTGGAGTGAGACGGTAAATGCTGCTGCCCGTATTGAAGGTTTGGGAGAAATTAACAGAGTGAATATTTCCGAAACTACTTATGAATATGTGTATGAATATTTTGATTGCACTCACAGAGGTAAAATAGAAGCTAAAAATGTTGGTGAGATAAACATGTATTATGTTGACAGGATTAAACGTGAATATTCTGCAGACGAGAAAGGAATTCTCCCTAACGAAGAATTTATCCGGTTAGTAAACAAACTCTAACCAATTATTTGTGTCGTTCCGTAAGAACATCGATTACATTCTCAATTCTTAATCCTTTCGCACTCAGCAAAACAAGATAATGATACAATAAGTCCGCCGCTTCGTTCAAAAATAATTCATCATTCGTATCCTTCGACTCTATAATTAACTCAACAGCTTCTTCTCCTACCTTCTTGGCAATTTTATTTATTCCTTTCTGAAAAAGCAAAGCAGTGTATGAATCTTGTGGCATAGTATGTCTTCTTTCGTCAATTAAATCCTGAAGGTGAAGTAAAAAATCAATTTGTTTTGAACTCATGATATTTTAATTTAAGATTATGATTTCTATTTGGTCACCAATCATTTAACCTGTTTAATTGGAGAAGCTTGTAATTTGCGTTTCATGGAAGGATTAAGCCATGACATGAGGTAGCAGTTGAAACGCTTGTATCTTTTGCATCTCATCCCCGGGGTGTTACCCGGGTTAGAATGATATCACCCTTTCAGGGTGAATTTTTTGTATCCCCCGGTAAAAGTAACGAGTAACCAGCAACTCACCAACTCATTACTTTCTCAACCCATTAAATTCTGCCTTACATCCTTCATTTTTAATTCTTCATTATTAATTATTAATTGCCACTCCCCATCTTCCCACTTGCATTATAATCTGACCGGGATCCCTCTTTCCTTTAAATATTCCTTCAACTGCGGAACTGCAATTTCCTTGAAATGGAAAATACTTGCTGCCAGACCGGCATCTGCTTTGCCCCTGGTAAACACTTCGGCATAATGTTCCATGTTCCCTGCCCCGCCAGAGGCAATGATAGGAATAGAAAGCATCTCTGACATTTTCGCCAGTGCATCGCAGGCAAATCCGTTTTTTGTGCCGTCATGATTCATTGATGTAAAAAGGATCTCGCCGGCCCCACGGTGTTCACATTCTTTCGCCCATGAATACAGTTCCCTGTCAGTTGGTATGCGACCACCATTTATATAGGCAGTCCATTTTCCATCTTCCTCTTTGGCATCGATTGCCACCACAACAAACTGGCTTCCGAAGTTTTTTACCATCTGATCAATCAGTTTCGGATTGCGAATGGCAGCAGAATTAATAGAAACTTTATCGGCTCCGGCACTTAAAAGGGCATCAATATCCTTAAGTTCATTTATGCCACCACCAACAGTAAAGGGTATATTCAACTTGTGGGCTATTTTTTTCACCAGCTCAACAAAGGTTTTTCTACCTTCGTGTGAAGCAGTAATATCGAGAAAAACCAGTTCATCGGCCCCCTGTCTCGCATACTCAGCGCCCAACTCAACCGCATCACCAACTTCACGTATGTTAACAAAATTCACTCCTTTTACGGTTTGTCCGTCTCTCACATCCAGGCAGGGTATAATTCGTTTTGCAAGCATCTCTGATATTCATTAAATATGCATGTGCAAATATATACTCCCTGATGTATTTAATCACTAAAAATTACAATTCTCTGAACATTTGACTTTTCTAATACTGATTCATACATTTGATCATGTTAACTAAATCTGTTATCATGAAAAAACATATCGCCCTGATTTTCTTCTTTTTCCTTTTTATAAGATCTTTGTTTGCTGACGATCCTATTTGGGGTCACCTGGCAAATCCGGGATTCGAGAATCAGCCCATTAAAAGCGTCT
>CAZWFM010000435.1:0-1991 GCA_964633185.1 uncultured Bacteroidales bacterium
TATTATTAATTTCAGTAAAACTTTCTTTATCGTATGGTTTGGTATCAAAAAAAGCTATTCTGGGTTTCATAATTATATATTTTTACTATAAAACAAGATGAATTGCATTTGGTTTTATTATAATATTTTAAGGTAATGAGAATTTTTGGTAAAAAATACAAAATCGGCATCGCGTTAAGCGGCGGAGCAGTCAGAGGTATAGCTCATTTGGGAGTATTGCAAGCTATAGAAGAAGAAAAAATCAAAATCGAAATGATCAGCGGAACCAGTGCAGGAGCGTTGGCCGGCGCTTTCTATGCCGATGGATTTTCTCCGGAAGAAATATTGAATATTTTCTCCAATAAAAAGTTGTTTGAATTCATGCGTCTTTCATTTCCGCGTTCAGGATTTTTCAATGTATCAGGTTTAAAAAAATTATTATCCAATACTCTACGTACAAAAAATATTGAGGATTTGAAAATTCCTTTTGTTGTTGCAGCAACGAATTTTCAAAAAGGGGAAATTACTTATTTTAATAAGGGTCTGCTTGTTGACCTGTTATTAGCTTCCTCGAGTATACCTCTTTTGTTCGTAACTACTAAAATAAACGGTATTCCTTATATTGACGGTGGTATTATGGACAATTTACCTATAGAACCTCTGAAAAAAAAATGTAAAAAAATTATAGCAGTCCATACAAATCCGATTGGAGAACAAACAAAAATTAAAAATCCGGTACAGGTGGTTGAAAGAGCTTTTCATCTCTCTATTGCTTCTGAAATCTATCGTAAGAAACAGAATGTCGATGTATTCATTGAACCTGAAAAACTTAAAAATTATGGTCTGCTTGATCTGCGAAAAGCAAAGACGATTTTTGAAATAGGTTATGAGGCTGCTTTAATTCAATTCAATGCAGGCAATTTGAAATGACAATTTCATTACCATTTGTTTATTTCTTTTGGTTTTGGTTGATTTAAATGCTACAATTGGAAAATTAACTGCTTGAATAATTTTTACCTTTGCCAGATCAATAATTGATTAGTACAGATGAATCATAAACTTAGCATATACAATAGCCTAACAAGGCAAAAAGAACAGTTTATTCCTTTGAATCCACCTTTTGTCGGACTATATGTTTGTGGTCCGACAGTATATAGTGAACCTCATCTGGGCCATGTTAGAATGGCCATTACTTTTGATATATTATTCAGGTATTTGATGTATCTGGGTTACAAGGTACGCTATGTCAGAAATATTACGGACGTAGGTCATCTGGAAGATGAAGCCGGCGGTGAAGGTGAGGATAGAATTGAGAAAAAAGCCCGGTTGGAACAGCTTGAGCCTATGGAAATAGTTCAGAAATATAAACTTGAATTTCAACACGTGTTAGAACAGCTCAATACTTTGCCTCCCAGCCTCGAGCCTCAGGCTTCAGGTCACATTATTGAGCAACAACAGATGATTAAAAATATACTTTCCAACGGTTTTGCCTATGAGGTGAACGGATCTGTATATTTCGATATCGAAGCATACAATAAAAAATTTAATTACGGCCGGCTTTCCGGTCGTAAAATTGAAGATATGTTGGTAAATACGCGTGAACTGAACGGACAATCTGATAAAAAAAATCCGCTGGATTTTGCACTTTGGAAAAAAGCAACTCCTGATCATATTATGCAATGGCCCTCTGAATGGAGTGAAGGATTTCCCGGATGGCACCTGGAATGTTCTGCCATGGGGACAAAATACCTTGGTGATACCTACGACATTCATGGTGGCGGCATAGACCTTTTATTTCCTCATCATGAGTGTGAAATTGCACAATCTGTTGCTGCAAATGGCCATGAACATGTTAGGTATTGGATGCATAATAATATGATCACCATCGATGGGCAAAAAATGGCACGGTCATTAAATAATTTTATCACATTACGTGAACTGTTCGCCGGCACTCACAAAAAGCTTACACGGGCTTACAGCCCTATGAATATCCGTTTTTTTATTCTTCAGTC
>CAZWFM010000436.1:0-1986 GCA_964633185.1 uncultured Bacteroidales bacterium
GTATCTTCTCTTATGCAACAGAACATGTACTAAATTACAGCAAATTAGAGATTCATCAGAACCTGCACAAAAATATTCCGCCTGAAACGGAAAAAAAAATGCATAAAATTTTATCCCGCCTGCAAAAAGGAGAACCAATCCAGTACATTACCGGATACTCAGAATTTTACGGTCTCAGGATTCTGGCAAATCATCATGTTCTTATCCCCCGTCAGGAAACCGAATTACTCGTGGATCATTTGCTAAAAAATACACCCGGTAATACATCCTTACACATTATTGATCTTTGCACAGGTAGCGGTTGCATAGCCATCGCTTTGGCAAAAAACTTGCCCAAAGCAAATATTTCAGCAACCGATTCATCCTCCAAAGCTCTGAATGTAGCCAGAAAGAATGCTGCAGAAAATCAATGTGAAATCCGGTTTATTGAGGATGACATACTTAACCCGGCCAGCATGTATCAAATGTATGATCGTATAATTTCCAATCCTCCTTATGTCAGAAATTCAGAAAAACAATATATACATAAAAACATATTGGATTTTGAACCCGAACAAGCCCTTTTTGTCGATGATGCAGATCCTTTGATTTTTTACCGGTCCATCGCATCTTTTTCAAATCAATACCTTTCTCCTGAAGGAGCTATCTATTTGGAAATCAATGAAAAATCCGGAAATGAATTGGTGGATTTGTTTGTGAAAGAAGGCTTTAAGAATATTGCAGTCCGGAAAGATTTGAATGGGAAGGAGCGATATATAGAATGTACATTTTAATACAACGAAGCTATTTAAAAAGTATATTTAAATTTTAACCGCAAAGATCGCTAAGAAGAAGCAAAGTACGCAAATATCTTAAAATCTGATTAATAACACTTAACGCTCTTAGCGCATTCTTTGGTTCCTTGCCCGCCGGTTTACCAGCCCGCGGCTGGCAGACAGATTAGCGGTTTATTTTCTTTTTAGACAGCCTCATACACCAGGTATACTATGGAAAAAAGAATTCCAAAATATTCACCCGAGCAAGCCCTGAACCGGTTGATGGATCTTTGCGGAAAAGTCGAAAAATCACCCTGTGAGGTGGAAAAGAAATTAAAAGAATGGGGGCTGGAAGGACAAACTGAATCGATACTGGCTGAGCTGATGAAAGAAAATTTTTTGAATTCCCGGCGATTTGCCACATCCTTCGTTCACGATAAGGTAAAATTCAATAAATGGGGCAAAATTAAGATCCGTTACGCCCTTAGGTCTCATCAGATTGAAACTTCTGTCATTGAAACCGCCCTGGAAGAAATTGATTGGGAATCCTATACGGTTATGATCCATGATGAAATGGAAAAAAAGTTTAAAACCCTCAGGGAGACTAATCCGTTCAGGATAAAAAGTAAACTCTATGCTTTTGGCACTCAGCGCGGATATGAGCATGACATAATGAACAGGTATTTCAATTTCAAAGGTTTTTGAGTTTTATCCCTAAATTTTGATAATTTTGGTTCTACATTCATAACAAGTTGAACATGGTTACTACCGAACAGATGAAAGACCTTACCGGGCGTGAGTTAGCGCTAAGGAGGCATCTTTGACATCGATCAGAAATTTAAACTCGTTGAAGAAGAAGAAAAAATCACACAATCGCCTGATTTCTGGAATGACCCGAAAGCTGCGGAGATTCAGTTAAAAAAAATTTCCACAATAAAATTTTGGACCAATGCATATCGTGAGATAAAATCAAACATGGATGATCTGCAGGTGCTTTTTGATTTTTTTGTAGAAGATGAAGCTTCTGAAGAAGAAGTAGATGCACAGTATAAAAAAACGCTCGATCTTATTGAAGATCTTGAATTCAAGAACATGCTAGGAGCTGAAGAAGATCCTCTGGGAGCCATTCTTAAGATCAATCCGGGAGCAGGTGGCACAGAAAGTCAGGACTGGGCAGAAATGCTCATGCGTATGTATATTCGATGGGGTGAACGTAATCACTTTAAAGTAA
>CAZWFM010000437.1:0-1981 GCA_964633185.1 uncultured Bacteroidales bacterium
CCATTCTTGTGTACAGGCTTCAATATATCCGTTCTTTTTTGTGTCGAATGAATTTTTTTCAATCAGGTGAAATGTTTCAATGGCTTCTTTCAGTACATTCGAATCATCCGCGATTTTATAATACTCACTTAGAGCATATATTGTAAATGCCTGGGCATAGATCTGTTTTTTTGTTTCGGCAGGAGATCCGTCCTGATGTAAGGACCAGAAGTAACCTCCATACTTTGTATCGAAAAAAAAGGCTTTTATATAATTGTATGCCCGTTGAGCCAGTTCTTTATCCTGTTCATTTTGAAAATTTTTGTAAACTGATGAAAAGGTCCAGAGTATACGTGCATTGAGGATCAATCCTTTTACAGCGTTGTGATCAATGCTCATATCGTGATTGATATGCGCATAAAATCCTCCCTGTTCATGATCAACAGCATCATTTCTCCAGAAGGGCATTATATAGGTAGAAAGCTGTCGGTTTGCAAATTCCACAAGGTAATTGAGCTTATTTTGTTCTTCCATTTTGTAAATAACCATTTGGATGAATTCAAATCTAATTGATATTTATGAAAACTGGTATCAAAATGCCAATTCAATTTATCAGTTTGTTTTGATATGATCGGAATGAGAATTCAGCAAGAAAAAATAACATGAAGAAAGACATCCATCTGCCGGGCAACGATAAAAAAAGGTGCCCGTAATAAAACAGGGCACCCGGGTTATATGGATTATAAAGGATTTGGTTCTATTGCCATCCCGGATATTGTACAAGTGCACCGCTGCTCAGTTGAATTTCAGTCAGGGGTATGGGGAAAAATTCATGCTTTCCAACCTCAAAATCAACTATAAATCCGGGGTATACAGCCAATTCGGTATTGCTGATGAAATCGTCGGCCAGGCCCCATCTTACGAGATCGAAGAACCGATGGCCTTCCATTGCCAGTTCAAGTCTGCGTTCGTGCACAATATCTTCAAATGAAACAGCTCCCAGATCTTGCGGATATCCTGTATTTCCTGACTGCCGAGCACGGGTTCTTATCTGATTGACATAATTCAGTGCAGCTCCGGTATTGCCGCTTTTGAATGCAGCTTCGGCGGCCATAAGAACAACATCGGCATATCGTATTTGTCTGAGGTTCATCGGGCCTTCATTATCATTTGTCTTGCTACCCCAAAATTCATTTGGAGAACATTCGTATTTGCGACTGATGGTATTGGTAGGCAGATTAACAAAATCCATTTCATACCAACCCAGTCCGTCACCGCTAAGGCTTACATAAATAGTATCTCCCGGTTCGCCAATAGTAGTTTCATACCTTGGATCAAGAGTCGGGTCAACAGCAGAGGAATTCAAACCGGATTCTCTGGAATCGCTATTGCCGAAAGCTGCAATCAGATAGGATGTAGGTAAATTAAAACTCCATCCTCCTGCTACTGTGGAATTATGAGCGTTATTAAAAACGTATCTGATCGTAGAATAGGTTGTCCAATAACTTCCTCGGGATTCTGTCCATCCGGCAAGGTCCATTACATTCTGCACTTCCCAGACACTTTCGGGGCTGTTGTCGCCATCGAGAGTAAAGATCCATCTGTAACCACTTACTCCGTTTCCGTTGTAACCTCCATCACCGGTAGAATCTCTCCAGGAGTCAAAGCGTTCGCCATTGATACCAACCAATTCATATTCTCCGGAGTTAATGACTTCTTCTGCATACTGAAGCGCTTCATCGTAACGTTGTTCAACAGCTCCGAATTTGTTCTCATCCTGTCCGTAATTTTCTGCATAAGATGATTCATAGAGCAACACTTTTGCCAGCAAAGCCCTGGCAGCACCTTTGGATGCACGTCCGACTTCACCGGAACCGAGCTGGCTTTTTTCTTTAAGATTAGGTATTGCATCCTTCAGATCCTGTTCAATGACTTCATAAACTTCTTTAATGGTATTTCTTGCAGGATACGGAGCGGCAGGATCAGATTTTTCAATAGAAAT
>CAZWFM010000438.1:0-1964 GCA_964633185.1 uncultured Bacteroidales bacterium
GCAAGTGAGGCATTTTTGCCAAATCAAACACATACGTTTCATTCGAGATAGTTTTCCCAAGAGCTATGGCCAGATCATAATCCGAATCCTGAAATTTTCTGGAGGAGATCAGTGAGCGCATAGAGACAACTTCGGGAGTCTGATTTGGAACTTCAATCCCAATTGTTCCTTTGCCTGGAATAGGTGCTATTATTCGTATCCCTAAAGCAGAAAGGTTCAGAGCTATATCATCTTCGAGATTCTTAATTTTTGAAATTCTCACACCCGGTGCCGGCACTATTTCGTAAAGTGTAACAGTGGGACCAATAGTAGCTTTGATTTTATCAATCTGGATCTTATAATGTCCGAGCGTCTCTACAATTTTATTTTTATTGCTGATTAATTCCTCATTTGTTACTGTTGAGTTGCCGGTTTCATGTTTTTCAAGGAGATCCAATGTCGGCAGTTTGAAATTTGATAATTCCAGTGTGGGGTCATAATCATCCAGGGGTAGATTTGAATTGAATTCTCCTTCTTCTTCACTTTCTTTCGATTCAACTGTAAGCTGTATATCATCTTTTTCGTCACTTTCAAATGCTTTGTTTCCGAAACCTGATTTTACAGTGAATTTTTCAGTCTCGGAGTTTCTTTCACTTTGAGGAAATTCGGTTTCAAAGACCAGGTCGTCATTTTCTTCATTACCATGATCAGTGGTGTTTCTGAAATTTGTTTCGGAATCAGATAAATCCCTGTTTGTTTCCGTTTTAAAAAAAAACAAATACCGGCCAAGGATCTTTTTAACATGAGCAAGTGATTTTTCAAAGGCAAACAATATAACACCAACACTGGATATAAGAAGAAGTAAAAATACACCGATCCTGCCTAAAAGACTTGTAAGAAAAAGGTTCATATAATGTCCGTGTCTTCCTCCGGGTCCGGATCCTAAAATAACACTTGATTCAAAAAAATAACTGAGCCATATTGAAAGAACAATAACGCAAAAAAGGGTAGCTAACAGAGTTTTTCCGAAATGAAGCAATTTAATATTAATAAATCTCAAACCATAAAGAATTAACAGAAAAGGGAAAGCAAAAGATGCAACGCCAAACCACCTGTTTATTGTAAGATTGGCCAGGAAGGCTCCCGTTTTGCCTGCCCAGTTTTCAACAAACATCTCAGCACTTGCCCACTCAATATTCCCCTGAATACTCTGGTCGGTTTTCCATGTAAATAAATAGGAGAGTTGGGATATAAAAAGTAAAAACCCAAAGGCAATAAAAAGGAAAGCCATTAAGATTTTAAAACGTTCATCCCGTATAAATCCTAAAATGCCTCTTTTCTTTTTTGATTTTCCAGCAGAAGATTTATTTTTTCTTTCTTTTCCTGCCATGGCTCCTATTAAATTTTGATAGTCAAAGTTAATAAGCGTACATTCTTAACATAAAATAATTGGAATTATTATTTAACAATTGAAGTTAATCAGATGTGAGATCATGAGATGGTGAGACTTAAGACTTGAGACCAGGAACCAGCGACTTGCGATCGTCGTGCTCATTGATTCTGTGTCATTAACCTGTTAAGTATGGCAACCATTTCAGGTCTGTTTACTACTGTGGCTTGTTCGGGAATTTTCAATTTTTCCCTGGGAAGATATTCAGGATCGAATTTTGTGGCTGTAAATTGCATAAGATATGGTCCCATAACCAATCGAAATTCTGTTAAGACGCCATCAATATCATGATACGGATTGGTTATGTTTGGTTTGTTCAGATTGATATCATTTGTATAGTATATATCAAATGATTCACCGTTTTCTTTGAAATTCACAGTTACTTTTTTAGATTTTAAACCCGCTATCATAACGATTGCCTTATCTTCTTCCAATTTCATATCATCCATACAATCAAAGCAGCACATCATCTCGTTTCTCCCTCCAAAAAATGCATAATTTTTATCAAGAACTTTAAGGTGTGTATTTACTTTGT
>CAZWFM010000439.1:0-1946 GCA_964633185.1 uncultured Bacteroidales bacterium
TTCATAGGTGTTTTAATACTTTTTTTCGGATTAATACTGGATGATGTTATTGTGAGTTATTCCAATTATTATAGATCATTTATTGCACTATATCTCTTTCATTTTGTACTAACCTATCTACCCAGATTAATTATTACTACAAATATAACAAAGAGGATACACAACAGAAAGTTAGGATTTAACACCATTCTGATCGGAGGAAATGATAAAGCCGTTGAAATATATGAAGAAATTTCAAATCAGAAGCAGGGAACAGGAAATATATTCGTTGGTTTTGTAAATGTAAATGAGGGGAATGAATTTCTTCTTACCTCCAAATTGAAACATTTGGGATCCATTGATGATATAAAGGAAATAATTCGAAAATATAAAGTTAGTGAAGTAATTATTGCCCTTGAGTATACAGAACATGACAGGATTGAGAACGTATTAAATTTGCTCATTGATAGTAATGTTGCAATTAAGACAATTCCCGGAATGTATGAAATTTTCACCGGCAAGGTAAGAATGTCAGCTATTTTTGGTACGCCTCTGATAGAAATTTCGCATCATTTAATGCCTGCCTGGCAAGAGAATTTAAAACATTTTTTTGATATAATCGTATCGTTGCTTGCCTTAACAATATTATCTCCGCTTCTGTTAATACTTACTTTGGGAGTTAAGCTTTCCTCAAAAGGCCCTGTTTTATACAGGCAAAAACGTATTGGAAAGAACGGAAAGCCATTTGTTATTTATAAATTTCGCTCGATGTATATAGACGCAGAAGTTAATGGCCCGGAATTGTCTTCAAGAGATGATCAGAGAATTACACCTTTTGGACGCTTTATGAGAAAATCAAGACTCGATGAAATTCCTAATTTCGTTAATGTACTTAAGGGTGATATGTCATTAGTTGGACCACGACCTGAAAGAGAATATTTCATCAATCAAATTTTAATAAGGGCACCCCATTATATACAATTGCTGAAGGTAAAGCCAGGCATTACTTCCTGGGGTCAGGTTAAATATGGCTATGCAGAAAATGTAGATCAGATGGTTAAACGTATGAAATATGATCTGTTGTATATTGAGAATATGTCTCTTTATGTTGATTTGAAAATTTTAATCTATACCTTTCTTATCATTTTCAAAGGAAAGGGAATGTAAAGGTATCTGATTGATATACAAGTGATTACTTAATTCTTGTTGTTCAATTGAAAAGACTTGATAATTTTATAGACCGGACCTTCTTTTTTCAGGATACTTTCAATAAGTTGAAAATCACGTATCTCATAATCATCAAGAATATGATCTTTCTTTTGAAGAAATAGTATTAATTCTCTTCTTTCAACAAGAGATTTTATTCTGCCCAATGTCAAGTGTGGTGAAAACTTTTTATCATCTGCTTCAAACCCAAGTTCGTTTAAAGACTTTTCAATTGTTGCCTGTAAGGAGGATAAAATTGAGTTTTCCTTGAATCCATACCATATTATATGCGGATTATCCGATTTACCGAAAGTTCCCAAACCCTCAGATTTCAAAATGAATTGATTGAATTTTGGAGTAAGGTGTTCAAGCACTTGAATAATGGGCATGATAATATAAGATTCCACCTCACCAAGAAATTTCATTGTCAAATGAAAATTATCTGGCTCAACCCACTTAATTGTACTTCTTCGTAACAGATTTTGAAGTTGCTCTTGAAGTTTGATAATACTCTCGGGGCAGATAATTTTTATCCCGATAAACAATCGTGGCATTATAATGAGGTTAAGAATTATTTCATGATTACAATTGTCCGTTTTCCATTAAAATCATAATTTCATTTATCATTCTGTCCTCACCTTCTGCATCAAATTCACTCTTAAGATTCTGTCCAAAAATTCGGGCAATAGTCTGCCAGAAGAAAGCAGTGAAGGAGCTTTTGAGTTCTTTCAATAAATCATATGAAGTTTCACCAATTTCGC
>CAZWFM010000440.1:0-1945 GCA_964633185.1 uncultured Bacteroidales bacterium
AAGATCCTTTGCTGCAAAGCCTCATGGGTAAAGCTATGGTAAGAGGATACCAGGGAAATGATCTCAGACATAAAGGATCTATTGCTGCCTGTGCAAAGCACTTTGCTGCATACGGTGCTGCAGAAGGTGGTCGTGATTACAACACGGTATCTGTGCCTGAAAATGTTCTGCGCGATGTTTACCTGTTGCCTTTTAAAACTTGTGCAGAAGAGGGAGTGGCATCCTTTATGACTGCCTTTAACGAGCTAAATGGTGTTCCTGCTTCCGGCAATCGTTTCCTGCTTCAGCAGGTACTGCAGAAAGAATGGAATTTTGATGGCGTTGTTGTCAGCGACTGGGAATCCATCCCTCAAATGCAAGTCCATGGGTATACCTCAAATCTGAAGGAATCAGCCTATGAAGCCTTTTGTGCAGGCCTTCACATGGAAATGAACAGTAAAGCTTATGCCGAATATTTACCTCAATTGATTGAGGAAGGAAAAATTGAATTGAACAAACTGGACGAAGCTGTAAGACGCATTTTAAAACTGAAGTTTCTCCTGGGATTATTTGACGATCCGTATACAAATCCTGAAAATTATCCTGCCCTTCTGAATGATGAACATAAGAAAATTGCACATCGACTTGCTGTTCAAAGCATAGTATTGTTAAAAAACAACAATTCAATATTGCCTTTGGATGATGAAGCAACGAAAATTGCGGTTGTTGGACCCCTGGCAGATTCACCTCATGATCAGATGGGTACCTGGGTATTTGACGGAAATAAAAATGATGTCATTACGCCTCTTGTGAGTTTAAGAGAATGCTTTGGTGAAAAAAATGTTTTTTATGCACCAGGCATGGAGATCAGCAGGACAAAAACGACAGAAGGATTTCCTGATGCCATCAAAGCAGCGAAAATGGCGGATTGTGTAATTCTTTTTCTGGGTGAAGAATCGATTTTATCAGGAGAATCGCATTGCAGGGCTGATATTGGTTTGCCAGGTGTTCAGGAGGAATTGATCGGGGAAATCTCAAAATTAAAAAAACCAATTGTAGCAGTGATTATGGCAGGCCGCCCACTTACCTTTGAAAATATCATGGATAAACTGGATGCAGTATTGTATGCATGGTATCCGGGAACAATGGGAGGTTCGGCAATAGCTGATATCATTACCGGCAGGGAGAATCCTTCAGGCAAACTTCCTGTGACTTTTCCGCGTCATGTTGGCCAAATACCAATCTATTACAATCATAAAAATACCGGCAAGCCTGCTTCAGACGAAACCTGGGAACGATTGGACGACATTCCGGCAGAAGCTCTGCAATTGTCCATAGGAAATACTTCTCACTATCTTGATTATGGTTTCGAGCCATGGTTCCCGTTTGGATTCGGATTGTCATATACCTCTTTCGGATATTCTGAAATTGGAATGGGATCAAAGGAGATTGTATTGGGGGATTCCGTAATAATTTCTGTAAACCTTAAGAATTCAGGAAAATATCCGGGTACTGAAGTTGCACAGCTTTACATCAGGGATCTAGCGGGAAGCAGAACACGTCCCGTGAAAGAATTAAAAACATTTGAGCGCGTTCAGCTTATGCCGGATGAAACCGGGAAAGTGAGATTTGCAATTCACACAAACCAGCTTGGATTTTACAATCAGGATATGGAATATGTTACCGAGCCGGGTGACTTTAAAGCCTGGATCGGTGGCAGTTCAAATGCAGATCTTGAAATCAATTTTACTATAAAATAGCAATTCCATGAAAAACAAGAAATCTGTATTTCATTCTTTCCTGATCGTTTTTATTGTTGCTCTCGGGGGATTTTTAATGGGGTTTGATGCATCTGTAATATCAGGTGTTGTTGAATTCATAGGGCCACAATTCGAACTAACAAAAATTCAATTGGGTTGGGCTGTAAGTTGTCTTACTCTCACAGCAACACTGGCCATGATTTTTT
>CAZWFM010000441.1:0-1920 GCA_964633185.1 uncultured Bacteroidales bacterium
CAAAGGGAAGTTTCATCCTTCCGGTTTTCTGAACATTCAGATAATTTACGAAGATACCCTGAGCGGTTTCAGGTCTTAGATAAATTGTATTTGTTTCTTCTGTTAAAGAGCCCAGTTGTGTACTAAACATCAGGTTGAACTGACGAACATCTGTCCAGTTTTTTGATCCTGATATGGGACATACAATCTCAGTGTCTTCAATTATTTTTTTTAGCTCATTCAGGTTGTTTTCTTCAAGGGCCTGAACAAACCTTGACTTTGTCTCATCGATCTTGGCTTGATTAGCCAATACTCTCTGGTTGGTTTCACGAAATTGCTGTTCATTAAATGCTTCTCCAAAACGTTGTGAGGCTTTGTCAACTTCTTTTTGAATTTTTGCTTCCAGTTTTTCAAGGTATTCTTCTATCAGTACATCGGCCCGGTATCTTTTTTTGGAATCTTTGTTGTCGATTAAGGGATCATTAAAAGCACTAACATGACCTGAGGCTTCCCATGTTTTTGGGTGCATAAATATGGCGGCATCAATCCCGACAATGTTCTCATTCAATTTTGTCATAGCATCCCACCAGTATTGTTTAATGTTATTTTTTAACTCCACTCCAGTTTGACCGTAATCATATACTGCACTTAAACCGTCGTAGATTTCACTTGACTGAAATATAAAGCCATACTCTTTACAGTGTGCAATGATCTTTTTAAATATATCTTCCTGTGCCATAGTTTGTTAATTGAAAAAGTTACCTCAAGTGCGCAAAAGTAATTGAATTTCGCATCTTAAGCAATTAATTTTAATGTTCGAACTTATTAACCAGGTTACTCGGGAAACAATCAGGATAAGTAATTACACTATCCGTTATTCAGAAGCATAAATAGATTTGGTTGACAACAGTTTTATTGCTTCCTGCAACGTATTATCAATATTCTCAATAGCAGGGTAAAAACCTTTATCATCCAGAATATTCCGGATGATGTATGCATAGAGCTGTGTTTTTAAAATTTCTTTAGAAATAGCGATTTCTTTCGCATTCACAGGCACTTCATTTTTGGCGGCAAATTCTATAAAATCACGAAACGTATTTTTTCTGTCGAGATAGTTGTTGATTTGCTCATTGTTTATGTAATTCTGAAGTTCTTTTCTATGGTCATCGGTATATTGAAGAGAGAACCGATAGATAAGCCCCCTGTTCCGCACATCGATCAGATAATCTGTAACTCCTGAAGTATCAATGGGGACAAAAATATCAGGCATGATACCCCCACCTCCAAATACTGTTTTTCCGCCTGGAGTATGATATTTCAAAGAATCTGTAAACTGTATACTGTCTTTTTCATTCAGTTCCCCATGTACAAATCTGTTGGGAAGATCCATAAAATAATCCTCATTATTACCATTTTCATAAGGTTTTTGAATACATCGACCTGTAGGAGTATAATATCGTGCAATGGTTAACCGAATGGCAGAGCCGTCCGGAAAAACCTTTTGTTCCTGCACCAATCCCTTTCCGAAAGATCTTCTGCCGATTACAATTCCACGATCATTATCCTGTATGGCACCGGCAAGAATTTCACTTGCTGATGCACTACCCTCATCGATTAATATTGCAACTTCTAATCCATTGCACAGTCCCCCTTTTGATGCTTTGTATTCCTGTCTTTGCCTTGCGTTGCCTTCAGTATAGACTATCAATTGACCTTCATTGAGGAATTGATCTGCGATGTGCACTGCTGCATCAAGGTATCCGCCCCCGTTTCCTCTCAGATCAAGAATAAGCTTTGTCATTCCCTGACCAAGCAACTTGATAATACCTTCAGAGAACTCTTCAAATGTTGTTCGTGAAAATTTATTCAATTTAATATATCCTATATCGGATCTGACCATGTAAGCAATATCCATACTATACAATGGGATATTATCACGTA
>CAZWFM010000442.1:0-1912 GCA_964633185.1 uncultured Bacteroidales bacterium
TTTCTTTCATAGAAGAGCCACAAATGAGTTTCACAGGAATATGAAGAAGATCATTGAAAAGAATCAGACCTGATTTAAAAAGTTTGTTGCCTTTTCAGAATTTTGTTTGTATAGGTTCATCCCATAGAAATTTTTGCTATCAATATCATAAGTTTGAAATAACACAATCAATAATTCATTTACCTAACAATCATTCTCTCGCGTATTTATTTCATGCCACCGTTGCAAAATCCCGATAGGGATTGAATTTTAATAACCACGGGTGAAACTCGTGGAACTAAAAAATAAAAGTAAAACAGCCCTGAAAGGGTTGAATTTACTTTCAGATATTTGATACCCGGAAATTGAACTCACATGAACAGTATAAAAGTAACTAATAAAGAGAATCCAAATAATAAAACGGATGAATGGTATCCATATTCTTGGTAGTATCTGTTATCAGGCTATCGGTTGAATCGAACCAACGGTTAAAAAACTCAGGGATACATTTTGATGCGAGCTGGTTTGGGGAGTTCTGAAGAAAAGCAATACCAACCTCTTCTTCCGGACAAAAAGCGATCTCAGCCCTGTAACCTGTCACATACCCTCCATGATAAATAATTTTCCGTCCTTTATAGAAATAAATCCGCCATCCGAGACTGTAATATTTGGAATCAATAGGGTCCCAGTTTCTGATATACCTCCATTTTAGAGGAGATTGTATGATCGGAGTGGCAATTCTGTGCAGAATATTCGAATCCAATACCTCCGGATTGCTACCCAGCAATGCCAGTAACCATTTGCTCATATCAGAAATACTTGCATTTATTCCGGCAGCAGGTTTCAGATTGTAATACCCTGTATTGGCAGGCAAAGCAATAGCTGTATTATCATGATAATAATGTGGATAAGCTATATTGCTTTTTTTTCTGGTAAATATTGTTGGATTAGCAGAAGCATCACGCATTTTTAATGGCCGGAAAATTTTTTTTCTTAAAAGAATATCATAAGGCAATCCTGATCTAATTTGAGCGACGCTGTCAATCAAACTAAAAATAACATTTTGGTAACTATACAGTTGACCTGGTCTGGCTGAAATATCTACATCAGGCAATTGCTGCAATACTATAGGATAGGAAACTCCGTCTTCAATCAAATTGTCGAATGCATGTGGTACCAGTCCGGTGGTGTGACTTAACAGGTTCTCTATGGTCAGCTCATAGGTGTTTACCGAATCTTTAAGTCTGAAGTCGGGGATTATTTCTTTTACTTTCTCATCCAGAAGTAATATGCTGTCTTCTTCCAGGATACATGCCAATATACCCGCAAATCCTTTTGATACCGATGCAAGCCGGAAAACAGTGTGTTTGTTTATTGAATCCGTGGTACCTGTTTTTTTGACTCCATAAGTTTCGGAAACAAGGATCTGGCTATTGTGTACGATGGTTAAAGCTGCTCCAACAGTATTTGTACTGTCTAATTCGGATTGAATGTAAGTTAGATAATTAATGACAGATAATGGCAAAGAGATCGTATCGGGGTCTGTTTCATTGAAGAATTGTGTGGCCTGTTGCTTAAAAGGCACTATTTTTATTACTATAAGAATTGATAAGACTAATAATATACTGAAAAGGAGAATCTTCTTTTTTTGCATCTATATATTTTTAGTATTTCACTGCATTTGATCTTTTTTCAAAAGTAAAAAGCTATTTTTATTCATACTAATTCCAAAGAAGTATTTAATCAACGATTGTTTTTGGTGTTGTATTGCCATTGACAATATAGTAAATTCAACTGATCATACTCAGACATTTTGCTTACTACAACGCACTGATGAAAATATGAGCACAAAACCATGTTATTTGGAGTTGTTTCATGCCGGTGAATTGAAAAGGCGAATTACAGCAATTGAAAAACTGGCTGCAGATTGTTC
>CAZWFM010000443.1:0-1874 GCA_964633185.1 uncultured Bacteroidales bacterium
TTTGTGAGATTATTAAACGGGCCGGGAGGATTATTTGCTGTTGTTATCGGTCTGGTGCTATCCACAGTACGAGCCAATCTATATAAATCCTGCACCATCTGAATACCTGAAGTATCCCATTGTTCCATAATCTCATTCCCGATACTCCATATAAAAACACTTGGATGATTTCTGTCGCGTTTCATAAAATCCAGCAAATCTCTTTCATGCCATTCATCCCAAAATCGTGAATAATCGTATTCCGTCTTTTTCAATTTCCACATATCAAAGGCTTCATCCATAACAATGAATCCCATTTTGTCGCATAAATCAAGAAGTTCCGGGGCAGGTGGATTATGAGCCGTACGAATCGCATTGCAGCCCATTTCTTTCAAAATCTCCAGTTGTCTTTCCATTGCCCGTTCATTGATCGCCGCTCCCAGACAACCAAGGTCATGATGATTGCACACTCCTTTGATCTTAATTTGCTCTCCATTAAGAAAAAATCCTCTCTCAACATCAAATTCAAAATACCGTATACCAAAGTTTGTAGAATACTCATCAATCATTTTATTCTTTACTTCGACCTGTGAAATCGCCGTATACATAACCGGATTTTCAATCGACCATAATTCAGGATAATACAAGCGCATGTTTTGTTCTACAGGAAGAGTTGATTTTGGGCCAATTAAGGTATCTGTGATATCGGATGCAACTTTCTTCCCCGATTTGTTCAAAATATAAGTTTTTAATGTTACACTTTGATCTCTGTCTGTCACATTTCGAATTTTTGTTTGTACAGATATTTTTGCTGATTCTTCTGATACTTCAGGAGTGGTAATAAAAATTCCCCAGTGATCAATATGTACCTTATTCGTTTTTACAAGCCAGACATTACGGTAAATTCCCGAACCGGAATACCATCGTGAATTTGGTTGCATGGAATTATCTACCCTGACAGCAATAACATTCACAGAATCACCATAGTTAAGATATGGAGAAAGGTCATAGCGAAAGGAAATGTAGCCATAAGGACGTCTTCCAAGAAAATGACCGTTTATCCACACCTTGCTATCCATATACACGCCGTCAAAATCAATAAAAACAAGTTTGTCTTTTTCCTCTTCAGACAGATTAAAATACTTACGATACCATCCGACACCGCCAGGTAATGCTCCTCCTCCGGGCGTTGCAGGATGATCTTTGCTGAATTCCCCTTCAATACTCCAATCGTGAGGCAGGTTTACTATACGCCAAGAAGTATCAGAAAATACTTTCAAATGAGCCTCCTCAAAATCGCCCGGAGAAAATTTCCAGTTGTTACAGAAATCAGATACAATTCTTGTCTCCGGTTTTGAACAAGAACACATTAGTAAAAAAGAAAATGCTATAATTCCGGTAATATTAATTTTGAACTTATTCATATTATTTTGATTGTATTTTTGTTCAAATTTATTCGTTCCCGGATAAATTCTAATATTTCTTTATTAAACAATTGTAGGTATATTGTTTTTTTTCAATAGATAAACTTTCTTAACCCTATGATATGGCAGGTCGTGTCAATATAAGATATGCTGAAATAAGAGATTATGAAAGCGCCTGCCACTGGCTGTTCTTTTCAGACATTTCAGAATTTTTGGCAGGTATTTCAACTACAAATTCGCCATCATTTGAAGAATTTAAACGAAGTTACGAATCCTGTTTTTTTGATGGTTCTGCTCCTGAAAAAGGAAGAAGTTTTATTATTACACTCAATGATACGGAAGATATCGGACATATTTCCTATACAAGTTTTCATCTTCTAAAGGGAATTGCAGAATTTGATATCTGGCTCAGTGGCTTGAAATATACAGGGAAAGGCTATGGAACAAAAGCTGTCTCTCTTCTGGCTGAAA
>CAZWFM010000444.1:0-1871 GCA_964633185.1 uncultured Bacteroidales bacterium
TTGATTTTGGTCCCTGGGAACAGATCTTTTATGGTGAATTTGACGGAAAAAGAAGCAAAAGGGTGCTGGTGAAGATTATTGGGGAGTAGGGGGTTCGGTTTAGAGTTTAGAGTTGGGTTTTTAGGTTATTGGGTTGTTGGAAAATGATAAATCGGTGAACTGGTGAATCGATGAAATGAAGATTAATGATTTAGTTTATCAATTGTATCAGTTAATCGATTACCCAATTAATCAGTTAATCATTTATTGTTGAGTTGAGATTAGGAGATGTGAGATGCAAGACCAGAGACTTGAGACTTTAAACGAGTTTAGCTGTTGAATTGACTTCCCTGCCAGCCGGTTCACCTGCCGAAGGCATGGCAGGCTGGGTCGAACTCTCCCGATTTTATCGGGATCGGTTGTGGAACTATTTAACTGGTAAATCGATTATACACTACTAAATTTCGATCGTGTCGCAACCATGAGTCCTTGGAATAAAAGCCCTGAAGGGGCAAAACCCCGGGAACAGGATGCAAAAGGTAAAAGCGTTTCAGCTGCCTTCTTTTTTCAAGGTATTTACTTTTCATGAAACGCAAAGTACCTGGATTAAGAGTTCTGTGTTCAGTGTTTAGAGTTCAGAGTTGGGCTATCAGAAAATGATTATTCGGGGAATCGGTGATTAGTGAATCGTGATTGGTGACTGGTGATTCGTGCAATTGTTCAACCGTTGAATCGATCATACAATACCAGATTCTGTTTGTGTTGCAAACACGAATCATTGTTTTAAAAAGCCCTGAAGGGGCGTAATTATAATAGCCCGGGGCGAAACCGGGAACAGGATCCAAAAGGTAAAAGCGTTTCAACTGCCTTCTTTTTTCAAGGTATTTACTTTTCATGAAACGCAAACCACAGGGATTTGAAAGTAGTATTAATATAACTTTTTCTGAAGAAACAGTCACTCCATGGAGTGACACTACATGATACTGAACACCAAATATTGATAACTACCTATCTTCCCACATTCTCACACTCTCATTTTCCCACTCTCTCACCTTCTCAACCACTCAACTCATCACCTTATCAACATACAAACTACTCAAAAAAATAATCCGGAAAATTCACCAGATAAACTTTCTCTGTTGCTCTTGTCAAAGCTGTATATAGCCACCGCAGATGTTCTTTATCGATCCTTTCCCTGGTGATGTATCCCTGATCTATAAAAACCGATTTCCACTGTCCGCCCTGTGATTTATGACATGTAATGGCATAGGCATATTTCACCTGAATTGCATTAAAATATTCATTTTTTTTCACGTTTTCATATTGTTTTCTTTTGGGCTTTACATTGGTATAATCTTCAAGAATTGTATAAAACATTTGCCGGTTTTTTTCTCCCGCCAGCGCAGGTGTCTCTTCATACAAAACATCCAGCATCAACTTTACTTCCACTTCAATATCATAATCAATTAATCGCACAATGCAATCGGCATATCTGAATCCGTAAAGATCCTGGTATTTCAATATTTTGAGCACTTCAATAATATCTCCGTTTGCGATAAAATCAAATTCAGATTCATCCCTCAGCCAGAAATAATTGTTTTTTACTACCATCAATAAATCTCCGGACACCAATTCGTCTTCACGTCCCAATATAGATCTTCGTATTCCCTGATTAAATCCGTTCGATCGTTTGTTTGAACGGTTGATAATGATTGTTTCTTCCAATCCGAATTTATCGTAGCTATCTGAGATGGCATCGACCAGTTCTTCTCCGTTTAACCTGACCATGTCAGTAAATTCTTTTAACCTGAAAAGAGGTGTGTTAAAATTGCCCAGTTCAATTTTTTTTCGGATCAATGTGGCATTGAATAAGATCCCTGAGGTACTTTTTT
>CAZWFM010000445.1:0-1867 GCA_964633185.1 uncultured Bacteroidales bacterium
ACGATTCATATTGAAGGTGCAGAAAATATTCCGGAAAAAGGAAAGTACATTTTTGCTGCAAACCATCCCCTTGGAGGTTTTGACGGAATTGTATTAATGAAGATCATCAGCGAACATTATCAGAATTATAAATTTCTGGTAAACGATATATTAATGAATCTGGAAAATATAAAAGATTTGTTCATTCCTATTAACAAACATGGAAAACAAGTATCAGAAGCAGTAAAAACAATTGACGAAACATTCAAATCGGAAAATCAGATACTCACATTTCCTGCAGGACTTGTATCCAGAAAAATCAGAGGAGTAATTATGGATCTACCCTGGCATAAGAATTTCATTATGAAATCTACCAAATATCAGAGAGATATTATTCCGGTTCATTTCAGTGGTCGAAATACTAATTTCTTTTATCGATTGTCCAACCTGAGAAAATTTCTTGGTATTAAAGCAAATATTGAAATGCTTTATCTTGCTGATGAGACTTTTAAGCATAAAGGGAAAGTATTGACGGTGAAATTCGGTAAACCCATTAAATGGCAAACATTTGACAGATCCAAGCGACCTAAAGAGTGGGCTATGTGGATGAAAAAACAGGTATATGCTCTTAATGAAGAGTACGACATTCCTTTCTGATTGGCACCTGAGCGTATTCCAAAATATTTTAATAAATTTGTTGTTCTTTTAATAGAAAGTTTAATATGAAAGAGGTTGTCCCTCCTGTAGATAAAGAATTAATAGAAAAAGAACTCACAAAAGAAAAATTTCTTCGTTCTACCAACAATGGGAATAACGAATTGTATGTTATTACCCATCACGATTCACCAAATACCATGCGCGAAATAGGACGATTAAGAGAAATTACTTTCCGCATTGCTGGTGGAGGTACAGGGAAAGAGTTAGATATTGACAAATTTGATACTGCAGAAATCCCCTATAAACAGTTAATTGTGTGGGATCCTCAATTGGGCGATATACTTGGAGGTTACAGATACATCATTTGTAAAGATCTTGAACCAAATGAAACCGGTGAAATTGAGCTGGCAACCAGCAGGTTGTTTCATTTCTCTGAAAAATTCAAAAGTGAATATATACCCAATATGATTGAATTGGGTCGTTCATTTGTGCAACCAGCATATCAATCTACAAATAGAAATAAAAAAAGTCTGTATGCTCTTGATAATCTTTGGGACGGACTTGGAGCTATATGGAAAAACAACATGGAGTGTAAGTACTTTTTTGGAAAAGTAACTATGTATACTTCGTACAATCAAGAAGCAAGAAACCTGATTTTGTATTTTATGAATAAGCATTTCAAAGGCACTGAAGAACTTGTTTATCCCTATAAGCCTTTACCAATTGATATTGATAAAGAACTGGCTGATTCAATTCTCACCTGCGATAATTTTCAGGAAGATCTTAAATTGCTTTCACAAGCTGTTCGTGCTCGCAGTGAAGTTATCCCTCCCTTAATCAATGCATACATAAATTTATCTCCTACACTTCAAAACTTCGGGACATCCCTCAATGATCATTTCGGCGATGTTGAGGAGACAGCTATTCTGCTTACTGTCAGTGATATGTATGAGTCAAAAATTGAAAGGCATATTAAAACATACAAATAATTATCGCTTACTATTTAACATAAAGGTAAGCAGAACATACTTCCTGGACTTCCATGAATTTGCGCCAAAAATTACTCAACCCAAATTGCGCACTTACCTACGGCAGGCAGGTTAGAAAATGCATAATCGATTTAGTAAATGTAATTCAGGATTTTATAAAATCCTTCAAACATTTACTAAATCGGGGTTACCCTCATGGAATCAATAGTACGTTCATTCTGAACTCCTATTGATTAATTCGG
>CAZWFM010000446.1:0-1867 GCA_964633185.1 uncultured Bacteroidales bacterium
ATCATTGATGTCTTTAAATACTATATATTCGAATGACAATCTTCTGTGTCTGTCAAACTTATAAGCTTTTAGTGTTTCAACAACTTTATCAATAGGATATTTTTTTTGCACGGGTATGAGCATTTCTCTCTCATCGTCAAAAGGACTGTGTAAACTAATAGCCAGATTGCATCGACTTTTTTCCAGAAATCTTTTCATTCCGGGTAGTAATCCAACAGTTGAAACAGTAATTTTTCTGGGACTGATCGCCAGTCCATAATCTGAAGTAAGGATTTCAAGCGATTTAAGAACCGATTCGGTATTATCAAAGGGTTCACCCATACCCATAAATACGAGATTTGTAATCTGTTCTTTTTCAGGTATTGCAATAACCTGATTAAGGATTTCTGCAACAGATAGCTGTCCCTGATATCCTTGTTTTCCAGTCAAACAAAACATACAAGACAATTTGCATCCGATTTGCGAAGAAATACAGAGAGTATGCCTCTTTTTCTCAGGTATATATGCCGTCTCAATACATCTTCCCTTAGCAGCAGGGAATAAGTATTTTTTTGTGCCATCCTTCGATATTGTTACTTTTGAATAGGGGGTAACGCCTGTTTCAAAATACTGTTTAAGCTGCTCTCGACCATTCCTGGAAAGATTTGTCATCTCATCGAAAGTACCGGCACTCCGTCTGTAGATCCACAAAGCGATTTCGCGGGCAGCAAATTTTGGCAACCGAAGGTGGGCAATCTCTGTTTGTATCTCATCCGGGGTCATGCCCAATAGTATCTTCTTAGTTTGTGTCACCCTAAAAACAGTTTGTGATCGTAATCAATGAAAATAAAAAAGAATGATTGCAGTAAATTGCATGCATTGATGTAAAGATAATACTTAATCACCAAGAGCATAACAAAAACAAAAGGCTGATGTTTCATCAGCCTTTTTTGCTTTAATTCAAAAGGATGTGTTAGTAAAGATTTATCTGGAATGATTCATTGACAATAATTTCCGGTTCTCCCTGGAAAGATGTAATCAGTCCGGTTGCTGCCAGATACCTGTTATCAAAATATCTTTCGGGTCTTCTGCTATATTGTCTTGCGATCCATCCCGGTATTACTACTGTAAAGTCCTGGTAGGGATAATATGGTCCATAGTAAAGAAAGTACTCATCGGTTGATCTTGAATAATATACTTCTGAAACTCTTCCATAGACTGTCATAACCTCGCCCATGTAATACTCTGCAAAGTATGCAGATACATTTTCTATTCTATATCCGTAACTGTAATGCCAGTATGTAACCATTGGATAAAATCTAATGTAATGAGTGTGCATTGCAGGTGTCCAGATAATATTCAGAGATACCGGAACCCTGTATGCATAGTGTATTGCCCTGTATTCCCGGTTGGGCGGAGGTGTATGATAATGATGCACAACCGTATGTGCGCCTGTGTATCTTCGTGTGGAAACATACACGGTGTTTTGATTCCCGGAACTTCTTATGTTGGTTCCCGGTGTACTTCTGTGAGGTACTGTATGTTCAGTATGTGATGTTCCACGCCTTGAAGTGTTGTTAGTAACCTGTGTATTTGACCGCTGTGTATTTGTATTGTTCCTGCTGTTTGAAGAGTTTGTTGCTGAACTTTCCCGGGACCGGGTCGATTGAGTTTCAGCCTGCCTCTGGTTATTGCTTGTACTTGTTCTTCCTGTGTTCACCTGCCTATTGTTAGACCTGCTTGTATTGTCCTTTCTTTCATTTCTAACCTGGACAGAATGATTCGCAGAAGCATTGTTCGACCTGGCTTCATTTCTCTGAGCAGTTTGCTCATTATTGGCAGTCCTCCTGGAAGACTGATTGTATGAAGTTGCTGCTATCAACAACAT
>CAZWFM010000447.1:0-1862 GCA_964633185.1 uncultured Bacteroidales bacterium
GGATGTCGTATTCATAAATGGGTGAGCAGACCTTTGTTTCACTTACAACACGACCATTGACGATATCTTTCGTTACAGGTGGGTGAGCATCAAAATCAATCAGTTTCACTCCGTATTTATTGGCTACCTCCGTTACTCCTCCTTTCGTGAAAGCTTCCATGGTGTCAATGCCCACGAGAGGACTTTCACCAACAACAATATCAGAAGCTCCGGCTTCTTTCATCATTTCTATTACACCGGCAATGGCTTGTGGATGCGTATTATATCCACGGCCAACGGTTGCTGCTCTGCCTATATTGGGTTTTATCAGAACTGATTTTCCTTTCACGATACCAAGATCAAGAGCTGATAACGCCTTTTTCACGTTTTCAAACGGTCCCTGCTTCCCCGCAATGCTTACAATTGGTTTCTTCATCATGGGCGAAAGGTACCAAAAATATAAAAAATGAAGGACTCAGGCTAAGCAGAGATTATGAAATTATCATAAGAACAGATCAATTGAATTATAAAAAGTGTAAATATCTAATCATCAGACCAGTCACCAGACTGCTTGGCGGATAATTGTTCTATAGTTAATTTCAAGATTACCAACCTCTCAAGATAATGAGTATCATATTTGTTATTTTTCTTTTTCCCATAGTGTTTCATAATAATATTCAAAATATTGACTTTTTGAGTGTTATCTGCGATAATTTCTATTGAACCGAATCCTATAAGAGAGTGATATTTTGTTGTCCAGTTACACACTTTTTTGCTTCTTAGTATTTTGGAATAAAGTGTGATTTCAAAACATACCCTGTTGTTTTTCCTGATTAAGTCGATCTTCTTTCCGCTGCTCGCAGAATGAAAATACAGGGCATTATCACAATAGCCATAATTGAACGGAACAATATACGGAAACTCATCATCTGAAAAGGCCACTCTGCAGATTTCAGATTTCTTCAGAATTTCGTCAATCAAATCTGGATCGCTAATTTCTTTATCCGTTCGATGCATTTAGTACCTGGTGAATTGAATAAGAAGTCTTGTTTTTACCACGCAATGGATTTTGTTCTTGTTGGTGTTTCTGCTTTATTTTCGTATATCGTGATTTCTGCACTGCCGGTATTCAGGAATTCAATTCTCAGATCACATGCTACAGGTCCGTATGCTACAAACTGTTGAGATCTTGGATAGGTTTCAAACATACCCTCGATTGACCATCCTATCCGGGTTGAGGATAAATATGACCACGAAGCATTAGGATTTCCTGTATGTTTCATCACTACTTTTAGCGAAGTTCCCTCAGGCAATTCAGCTCTTACACTATAATAATACCAAAGACTATTGGGTTCCGAATGTTTTATTTCAACACTGTCATATTGAAGTATGTTCGTCCCATAAATACCTTCATCAGGATATAGAATGCCAGTATTATCTTTTTCACAGGAAGAAACTGTGATGACTATCAAACTAATAACGAATGAAATAAGGTATATTCTCATAGCTTTATTTATTGGTTAATATTATGTTTACATGATGAATTCAACAAGTTTTTAATTGCGTCTCATTTGATAATAATGTAAGACCAGACTAATAAAACACAAAAGCATTACTTTATCTTCCCGGTTTTGAATAACTATTGTCTGCCTGATTTTGATTTATTTAAAGATAAGAAATCGCAATGGTATAGCCAAAAGCATTTTTATTGAAACAGAAACATACGAATATTCAAGTTTATTATTTTTGTAATTGTTATAATTAACCGTAAATAACAGAAATAATATTACCTTTGCGGCTCATTTAAGAAATTAATACGACAGGTCCACGGCGAAATCTCCTTCCTGGCTGGTTTTGATGAGGATCGACAGGAAAGGAAAAAT
>CAZWFM010000448.1:0-1860 GCA_964633185.1 uncultured Bacteroidales bacterium
ACAGAAAGATTCTTATATTTGAAAGTGCCCTGATTCATCGCAGGACACACTAACGAACGCCCAACACGCAATATACGTAAGCCGGGCGATGTGGGTAATTTAAAGTTTAGTACATTTACTCAAAATTGTAACGGTTTGATAGGCTGGTGCTTCGAAATCCCGGCCTACGCATATTGCCACCGTTGTGTGCAACCCTGAGTTGCTCCGGTGATTATTCTCGGTTGATTTGTAATGTCTATAAAACTATTTTTCCTACGCACAAAGCAAGAGTTTGGCAGCCCTTCCCTGCAAGCTTCGCTTTGCTTCCAAACACTTGCTTTTTTTCCACCGCACCTGCTTCGTGGATAGGTTTGTGCTTGATTTAAAATAGCAAGTCTTTCTTCATGTCATTTTTACAATACATCCGTAATTTTCAACAGCTCGTCGAGTTAAATTATGATTCAGTATTGATATTATTAATCTTTGTTAGGAAATTCAAAATCAACAAAAATTAAAAATATGAAAACAACAATATTGAGTATTATTATTTTTATCCTGATTTCTTGCTGTACAGAAAAGAACTCATATAAGACAGCCATAAAAACCAATACAATTGAAGCATATGAAAATTATTTGGCAAATTATAAAAATGGTAAGTATGCTCTTGAAGTATCACGGAAAATAGAGGTTATTAAGTTTGACAAATTAAGAGATTCTGTATTTTCAAAATTAATTAAAATTAAAGTGGATACAACAAACCTTGAGAATTGTATAATAATAAAACCCTTTAATAAAGTTTTGATGGGTACTTTTATCAATATCAAGTTAGATAATTTACCACAAAATAAAAATATTACATTACATGCCTATCGTAAAAATTGGGAAGGTCTTATTTATTCATTTGCATGCTTTAAGTCTGATAGCAAAGGACAAATTCAGCTAAATAAAAATAAACCAATATTAGCAACTTATTCAGGTGTCGATTCTTTGGGTATTTTTTGGTCAATGACAAAACCAACCTTTAAAAAAGAAGAGTTACCCTTTGAAATAAAAAACCTGGAATCGAATACAATATATTTTCAAATAGAAGTTGACGAAAAAATAATTTCAAAAAATGAACTTCAGTTAATTCCGCAAACACCTGATATTAAGTGTGAGGAAATAAGAAATAAAGATTTGGTTGCAAATTTTTATTATCCCAAAAACAAACAAAACATACCACTAATAATCCTGTTAGGTGGTTCGAGTGGTGGAATTAGTGAGGTAGATGGTCGTGCTAAAATTATTTCTTCTCATGGTTATGCAGTACTGGCCTTAGTTTATTTTGGTTTGGAAAATCTTCCAAAGAATCTTGAAAGAATACCTGTTGAGTATTTTTTCAACTCAATTGATTGGGCCAAAGAAAAGCAATTCATTGATACTACCAGAATAGTAATTGTAGGCGTTTCAAAAGGTGGAGAAGCAGCTTTATTGGTAGCATCCATGCGTAGAGATATTAAAGGTGCAATAGCTTTCGTACCAAGCAATGTTAGATGGCAGGGAATACCCGATGGACCTAGTTTTATCAGTAAATCATCATGGACATTCAACGGCAAAGATCTTCCTTACCTTAAGTGCAGCATTGGCTTTTCGTTCTTTTGGAAATTTATCAGCAATTCTAAACAAATAGAAATGCGTGAAATCTTTCAAACTATTTTTACGGAAGATAAATCAAAAATTGAACTTGCACTTATTGAAGTTGAAAAGATAAACGGCCCAATTTTACTGATTGCAGGGAAAGATGATAAGGTATGGCCGTCTTATGATATGTGCCAAATGGTGAGAAATCGATTAGATAGTTTAAAATTTGAGCATCAAATTGAGTGTTTAAATTATGATAAT
>CAZWFM010000449.1:0-1853 GCA_964633185.1 uncultured Bacteroidales bacterium
GATGAATGTACCTGTCCTTCTGTAGCAAATCTGGCCAACAAATGATGAGATTCTTTATCCATTATCAGTAATGAACCAAAATTATCCGACCATTCCATACCGGTTCCAAAGAAAACATGATCACTCCCGATAAAAGGATTTCCATAGATCCTATAATCAACATCAGTAACCCATATTCGTTCTCCTGTTCTTTTATTAAATCCCTGAATTATTCTTTGATTTGAACTTCCGACATAAATTACGGTATCCTCTATTACAGGCCCACCTAGAAGCCACATATTAGATGGATCATGATACATCCAGTTTTGACCACCCGTCTGCGTATTCAGACAATATAAATTGCAGCTTCTTCCGGCAAAGAATACCGAATCATGAACAATCACAGGATTGGTCTGAATGGCATTTACCCATCCATAGGTATTATCGACCTTGGTATCATATATCCATACCTCTTGTTCTGTTGAAATATCGATACAATGGAAAACACCGTCCCAATCACCAAAGTATATTTTCCCGTCACGAATAGCAGGAGTTGTCTCAACAGTATATTGTCCCTGGGTCTGGTAAGAAAACACCTGAACTCCGGTTCTCACATTTATCCCGTGAACCCATCCCTGCTCGGTACCAATGTATGCGATGGAATCAACCAGTTTTGGAGATGAGTTGAAATCATCGTATGCATCATGAGAATTCACTACCTCTCCGTCATACATTGTAAAACTCCACAGGGAGTCTCCGTTCCTGTTTAATCCTATGAGTTTATTTCCTCCTGCAAAACAGATGATTGAGTCATAAATTGCAGCAGTTGTCCGAATTTCATCCCCGACATTGTATTTCCATAATTCTGAACCGTTCCGAGTGTCAATGGCATAGAAATACCCATCAAGGCTGCCAACATACAAAACTGTGTCTTCCAGAAGCGGAGTACTATATATCCTCCCGTTAGTTTTATATTTCCAGATAATTGCCTGTTCATTCGCCAGTGAAATTCCATTGGCAATTATCAATAATCCAAATAGCAATAATAATCTGTTCGTCTTCATGGTTGTAATTTTTATAATTATACCTCACAAAGTAAGACGACTAAATCATAAAAATCGGCCGGATAAATGCACTGCGCAGTTAGGAAAACGCTTTTTTATAAATAAGTTTGGATTTTGCCCGGAGTATTTCAGAACTTATTACAACTATTATGCTTTTTTGTTTGCCATGCTGTAGTGAACAAGATAGATACCAAGAATAACAATAAGACCTCCGATAATGTGCCACAAAGTGAGCTTTTCATTCAGAAGAACAATCGCAAACAATGCTGTTAAGACCGGTTGACCTAATAAAGTTGCCGAAACAATAGAAGCAGAAAGATAGCCCTGAGAATAATTCACCATCATCCATCCAAAAACCTGAACTCCAATACCAATACTTAAAAATAACAGCCAGGTACTTCTGTCATATCCGGTTAAATCATAGTGGAAAAGTTTAACAAAGGAGAAAAGTATCAATGCCGATCCGATAGTACTGATAAATAAATAACTCAGTGTATTTAAAATCTTTCTCCCTTGTTGTGAAAGGATATAAAAGCCTCCATAGAAAAAACCGGCAAGAATTCCTAAAAGAGATCCGTACAATTGAGATCCGGAAGCATAAATATCTTTATTCAATACAACGATCACTCCCGCTATAGCTATTAAAAGTCCTATCCAGAATATTCGTTTATGATTTTCTTTAAACAGAATCATAGAGCCAAAGCCAACCCAAACAGGCGCCAGATTAGCCATAAGAGTCGGGATTGTTGCATTGTTCATAACAACTCCGGTTGACCATGAAGACAAATCCAGTCCAAAACATATCCCTGC
>CAZWFM010000450.1:0-1851 GCA_964633185.1 uncultured Bacteroidales bacterium
TCTCTCCAATTCACATGAAATATGCCCTTATCGGAAATTAAAGCCAATAATTCACTTTGCTGGTTTTCCCTTATCGAATTTAACAGACAATATGTTATATTGCTGCCTTTTGAGTACAATTCAAAAACATCGGTTGTTTCTTTGATTATGTCAAAGTTCAGCAATATATGGCTTTGAAATTGGGTTACAACAAGCATATGATTGTCACCTATTTCCCGTAAAAAAACAATCCGTTGCATATCATCTGAATCAATGCTGCTGGGATGATACGTTTTCAAGAGTTTATAATCTAATGTATATCTGCCTAAAAGACCATCGTAAGTACCCACCCATAAGTTATTGTTTTGGTCAACATCCATGGCGGTAACCTTTGTTCCGTTCAATTCTTTTCTTAACTGATCACTGGAAAGGTTTTTAAACTGTTTTGTATTTTCATTCCATGCCGATAATCCATAGTTGGTGCCAAAGTATATTAATGGTATTTTTATAAATACCGAAACGCCTTCGTTGGCAACCAGAGAATTATCGTTTCCTTTTTCGGGCAGTATGTTTTGAAATAAGAGCTTATCCGGTAAAATGCATGTAAGGCCTGCTCCATAAGTGGCAAGCCAGATTTCATGATTGTTCCCCGGAAAAATATCATAAATACTGTTGCTGTTGATCGATGCATCGGTATTTTTACTCCGGTTTAATATTCTTGAAAAATGAAGGTTTTTATCAAGGACAATAATGCCATTCCCATCGGTTGCCAGCCATATTTCCTGTCCGATTTTTACAATTTTTTTGAAATAATAATGATTCTTAATATTTATTTGCACCGGTTTGTCACCTTCCGGAATATAAAACAATTGTCCGTTGTAACAACCCACGAAGAGCTTATTATCAATTTTACTGACAAGCGAAACATCTTTATTATTCAAATAGGAGGCAGCAATTTCTGTAAAACCGCTCCTGCGGCTCAAAAGCCTGACTCCGTCATTACTATTGCCAAGCCATATTCCTTCCGGAGAAACACAAAAGTCGGAGATATCATTTCCCCTATGCACAATCATTATGCTATCACCCTTCACTTTATACAGGTTCGATATCATTAAAAAGTAGATTTCACCCTGGTTTTCCTCCAGTTTCGAAATATAACCCGAAGTGATACGTTCAAAATAATTTGTCAGACGGTTATACCTGTAAAGACCTTTATTGGAAGTCACCCAAAGGATACCCCAGGTATCGTACAAAAGGAAATTAACACCATCTCCTGTCAGTTCCGGATAGGAACAAAAGTTTTTCCCGTCATAACGAACGATCCCATTCCCGGTACCGATCCAAAGGTAGCCGTATTTATCCTGCTCAAGGCAGTTTGTTATGTTCCGCGGTAGTCCGTTGACCTCGGTATAATGAAGGTATTTTTCCTGGCCTGAAGAAAAGTCATTGAAAGTAAAAAGTGCTATTACCAGAAAAACCCACCACTTTTTATAGAATATGGATAGTTGCATCGGATTCCGCATTTAATAACAGAAAAGGATGTCAATTTTAATCAAATAATGAAAGAATTTCAAAGATTTTCGGTGGTATTTTAAAGATATGTAAGTTATTAAGAATTTAGTTTTGGTTGAGATAAAAGATCACTAAAAATCAGAAAAACGATTGCAAAACAAAAATTGCAATTGATCAGGACTTTTAATAACTCCTAACTTATAATTTCTATTCACCTATGAAAAACAAATTTTTATTAAAAAAGCACAGCCACCCGTTGGTTAGAATAATGCTCACATTACTGCTTCTAATCATTTTTCCAGGGCACAGCTATTCACAAGAACGAACAATTTCAGGTTCAGTCACTGATGCTACAACAGG
>CAZWFM010000451.1:0-1837 GCA_964633185.1 uncultured Bacteroidales bacterium
CTTTGTTCTTCCTGCAATCCTGTATAGAGTGAAAAGTGGTCCCTCACAAACGATCGTTGGAACAAATGTTGGGTACAACTTTTTAGGGAATAAAACCAGTGTCAAACAGGTATATGGTGGTGTATATATCAAAAATGGCATTTTCAATGAGCTTGATGCACTTTCTGTTGTATTGGGTACAACAGTACGAAGATTGGATATCGGATTAAGTTACGATTTTAATATGTCAAACCTAAGCAAGACTTCCGGCAAAATGATGGGAGCGTTTGAGATCTCTTTCATTTATAAAAGCATTAGCACAGTTTTAAATAGTTATTCAATTCCTTGTGAGAGATATTAAATCAGTCATAGCAGCATTTTTGCTTATTATTATGTGTTCTGTGGTCCATGGACAGTTCACAAACATCGACAAACTGAATCCATCTCAGTTGAAACGTTTTGCAAAAAACTCTGTTCGTGCCGGTGATATTCAGACGGCTATATTTTTTTATGAAAAATACCGTGAAATAAAACCCTATAATGACAAAATAAATTATGAACTGGCCAATTTGCATAACCAGGCCAGAAACTATGCTGAAGCAAGAGATTTGTATTTTGATGTAATTGAGAAAGCTGAGCATAAGTATCCATTGGCACGTTTTTATTATGCGCAAATGCTTAAATCTATCGGAGATTATGAAAATGCTATTGTTCATTTTGAATTGTTCAGGAAAGACTATAAAGGGAAAAAAGACTCGAAAACATATAGCCGGTTGGCAAGAAATGAAATTTCCGGATGTGATTCAGCTTTGCTTATTATTCAAAATCCACTGAATGTCACTATTCAAAGCTTAAATTCAAGCATTAACAGTCCTCATATTGAATTATCTCCCATACCGGTTGATGACAATCACTTTATTTATGCATCGCTCAGAGTTGATTCACTTGTATATTTTACAGATCAGAATGCAGACACTTCCATTCCTGTCAGGCAGTTTTACCGTGCACATAAAGAAGGTATGGATTGGATGGGAGGAGAGCTTCTTGAAGGAGATTTCAATATTCCCGGAGTAGAGACAGGGAACGGTATATTCTCAAGAGACGGGAAACGGTTTTATTTTACCCGTTGCCAGAAAAACTGGCAGGGGAAAGTGATATGCGGCATTTACAGAAGCACGAAAGGTGAAAATGGCTGGGAGGAATCTGAAAAACTGCCTCCATTGATCAATGATCCGAACTATACTGCTACTCAACCTGCATTGGCAAGAACTGCGAAAAGCGACAGGGAAATCATTTACTTTGTATCAGACAGGCCCGAAGGGAAAGGTGGATTGGATATCTGGTATACTGTATGGAATCAAGAAAAAGATCTGTATAGCAAACCTCGTCATGTTGGAAGCAGAATTAATACTGCCGGAGATGAAATGACTCCTTTTTATAACTACACGACCAGGACACTCTATTTTAGTTCTACAGGTTTACCCGGCATAGGCGGACTGGATATCTTCAAAGCATTTGGTGAAAGAAAAAAATGGACAGAGGTACAAAATATCGGATATCCGATCAATACAAGTTACGATGACCTTTATTATACTGTAAGCAGGAAAGAGGAAGATGGTTTTTTTGTTTCCAACCGTCCTGATTCACTGGATAACAAAACCTGTTGTGATGATATATTTTATTATCGATGGAACGATTTTATCAGGATTACGGTGACAGGTATCATTTATCCGTTTGAAACCGATCGGTTTGGCAGGAAAAAGGATCTTTCTGATTTTGATTTTATGAACCCTGAAGGAGTGGAGCCGCTCAACAATGCGAAAATAGCAATGTATATGAAGGATAAGGAAGAGAATGA
>CAZWFM010000452.1:0-1835 GCA_964633185.1 uncultured Bacteroidales bacterium
TGCCATTTTATGTTATTCCTATTGGAGGTGTACCAAAATATAAGTATGGGATCGGGGCAAATAGAGTAAATCCATGAGTTTACCTTTGTAACTCTTTAATAATATGAGAACCAACCGGGGTAGTATCATTTCGCTGTCAATTATTCTTTCAATAATCATTTCTTCTATTGGATATTCTCAAAATAGCAGATTTAGAAAATTTGGTATTAATGAAGGACTTTGTCATCCGTTTGTTTATAATATTATTCAGGATAATAATGGATTTATCTGGTTAGGTACAGGTGAAGGATTATGTCGTTATGACGGAATTGACTTTGTATCTTCAGCAACCTTTGATTCTTTACCGGTAGATGTTGTTAATATAAGTTATGCCGATAGCCTGGGAAAATTATGGTTTGGGTTTAACAATGGAGAAGTATGGTCGTATGATGGAAATTACTTCACCCCCTTTGTGTTTGATGAGAGCATGAACTTGTCCATTACTGGCATTACTCAAAGTTATGAGCATGGAATAATTATTGCAACTCAGAATAAAGGATTATTTAGTTTAAATGAAAAAGGAAAGCCGGAAGCTTTTCATCCTGGCTTTTCAAATTACCTGATATCCAGTATTCATGTCAGAGGGAATAATCTCTTGCTGGGAACACAGGAAGGATTATTTATACACGATTTATCGGATCATGAAGACACTGTGCCAAGAGTTATTGATCCATTGAGTTATGTAAAAATCCAGTCCATTCATGATGCATACAATGGCAATTCTTTCTGGATTGGTACTGAAGATGCCGGATTATACCTTTTAACGATATTACAGGATACATTTGATCTTAAAAGCATTGGAGAAGAATTTGGATTACATTATGAGAATGTTCAGAATGTTGAATTTGATATTGATTCAAATCTCTGGATTTGTACTTTTAGTTCAGGCTTGTTAAAAATTAATGTAGACTCTGAAAATCAGGGCACTGTTAATTCAATGATCAGATATGATAAAGAGAATGGTTTTCCAACTTTTGTTAAATGTGTTTTTAAAGACAGAGAAAGAAACATTTGGATTGGTACTTATGGAGAAGGTTTCGCTTTAAGAACAAACCAGCCGTTTGAATTTCAAAACTATGCTGATAGTGAGTTAGGGAACAATATTCTTTCTCTTGCATTGAATGATAGTATGATATGGTTGGGAGGGGAGACTGGTGTTTTACAGGCAAATAATAAGACATCCGAATTAAAATATCTGGATAGCAGATGCATGTTGCCAAAGGACAGAATTACAAGTATGTATTATAATCACGAAACCCTTTGGGTTGGAACTGAAAAACATGGTGTTTTAAAGAAGGGTATCGGGTCAAAAACTTTCTCACCTTTCCTTTTTGAAAATAATTCTCTTAGCAATTCTGTGAATTACATAACCGGGGATGCAGATAATTTGTATATAGCAACCAAGAATGGAATTTATATTACCAATATTCATTCGGGAGAACGTTACCACTACAATACTCTCAAAGGTCTGCCACACAATGACATTAAACATTTATTTCTTGATTCGGAAAACAGATTGCTTTTTGCTACAAGAACAAATGGAATTTATGAAATTAATGTAAAAGGAGAAGTTGAGGAATTTTTTACAGTAGGGAAATATGAACTCGATTTTAATTCCATTACGCAGGATGTTAATGGCAATATATGGATTGGTACATACGGACAAGGAATATTTATTTTAATGCCTGATTCCGTAATGAATCTGACCGTTAAGGATGGCATAAAGTCCAACTATTGCTATAGTATTATTTCAGCTGACAGCAATTATATATGGACAGGACATCGTTTAGGAATTA
>CAZWFM010000453.1:0-1833 GCA_964633185.1 uncultured Bacteroidales bacterium
AAAAGCCTTTCAAGGAAAACAGGTGAGGTACGTGATAAAACAATTAAAGGTGTATTGTTACGCATTTCCACGTTAATTACCACTGCACGAATTGTATCCCCTTTTCTGAAGTAATCTGAAGGTATTTGCTCAGATTTAGGAAGTATCAATTCATTGGCTTCCTCATCGAGCACAAGAATTTCTCTTTTCCAAACCTGGTATACTTCACCCGTAATGATATCACCAACTCTGTCACTATATTTAAGGTATACATTGTTCTTCTCCAGATCAAGAATACGAGCTGTAAGATTCTGTCGTAGTGCCAATATCGCCCTGCGGCCAAAATCTGCAAATTTCACCTCATCAGTAACATCTTCTCCTACTTCATAATCACCATCTATTTTCTTTGCTTCAGATAATGATATCTGACGGTTCGGATCTTCAACCTTACCATCTTCCACAACCTCTCGGTTTCTCCAGATTTCAAAATCTCCTTTATCAATGTTGATGATAACATCGAAATTTTCGTCGGTAGTAAACATTTTTTGAAGCATACTGCGAAAGACATCTTCAAGAACCGATATCATGGTTGCTCTGTCAATATTCTTCAATTCCTTAAACTCCGAAAAAGTATCTATCAGATTTATATTTTCCATATCCTGTTGTTTTGTTTCTCGCTTTAAAATTTAATGATAACTTTTACTTCACCCACATCATTATATAAAAATTCATGTTTTTCAATTCTTGTTTGTTTCTTTTTTTTGCCATCCATCTTCATCCTTTTTCTCTCTTCAATCCAAAATGAATTATTATCTGCTTCAATTAATTTGCCTTTGAATTTACGTCCATCCTTAAGAGATAGATCCACTTCCCTCCCAATATTTTTAAAATATTGTTGTACTACTTTGAATGAACTGTCTAATCCGGGTGAAGATACTACAAGTTCAAAATCTTCCTTTTCCCTGTCCAAACCCTTTTCAATTGCACGACTTAACTCAACACACTCATGAATTTGTATTCCCTTCATATTATCCACGAGCAAATGAATAGAGTTGGTTTTTGTTATATCAAGTTGTACAATAAAATGCCCCTTCTCTTCTATCAGATCCTGAATCAATTTTAATATGACTTCTTTCTCAATCATTTATCAGCAACAAAATAGGGGACTTCTGTCCCCTATCCTAGCAACCATTATTAATTCTCCTGGTAATGCAAAATTATAAAATATCACAATAACAACAAAATATTCTTAAGGAATCAAGAAATAAAATAATTAATCTTCACTGAGTTTATAATTTTTTAAAAATTTAACTGCGAATCTCATAGTTTTGTGATTAGAAAACCAGAGTTAAAATTGGCTGTAAAAAAAACCAATAAAAAAAAGATCATAAATGATCCTGTTCATGGATTTGTTACTATCCCTTCTGAATTTATTTTTGATATTATTGAACATCCCTATTTACAGAGACTAAGAAGAATCAAGCAGTTAGGATTGACTCATTATGTGTTTCCGGGAGCAACACATTCAAGATTTCAACATACCATAGGAGCAATGCATCTCATGACCCTTGCCCTGGAAAGCTTAAAAAATAAAGAGATCGATATTAAACCTGAAGAAGAAGAGGCAGTGCTGTCAGCAATTCTTCTGCATGATATCGGGCATGGCCCGTTTTCTCATGCATTGGAAGAAAGTCTGATTTCAGGAATAAACCACGAAATGCTTTCTCATGTGCTGATGAATGAGTTAAACAAACAATTTGAAAATAAACTGGATCTGGCAATACAAATTTTCAATAACAAGTACTCTAAAAAATTTCTTCATCAACTGGTATCCAGCCAGCTCGATATGGATCG
>CAZWFM010000454.1:0-1833 GCA_964633185.1 uncultured Bacteroidales bacterium
GATCTAATGTTCATAAAGTAATGTGTTGTTATCAATTCTCAATCGGGAAATCTTCATATACCAGTTCCGATACAATTTTTGCTGAAGCCATGCAAAGCGGAATACCTCCGCCCGGATGAACTGATCCACCAGTAAAATAAAGTCCTTTCATAGTTCTTTTGAAATTGGCATGACGTTGAAATATAGAAATAATACTGTTTGAGCTGGGACCATACAAAGAACCTTTGTAACTATTCGTCCACTTTTCAATTGCAGAAGGAGATGAATATTTTTCAAATGCAATATATTTTTCCAGGTCAGTCTTCAACATACGATTTATCTTATTAAGAATTGACTTTTTTGCCTCCTGAACCAGCATGTCCCGGTTCTGATTGTTATCATTTGGTGTATTGATCATGACCAGCCAGTTTTCAGAACCTTCAGGGGCATCTGTACTATTCACTTTGGAGCTTATATAAATGTAAATAGTCGGATCGTTATAGACCATTTTTTTTTTGAAAATATGGTCGAATTCTTCTTTGTAGTTTTCGGTGAAAAGAATATTATGTACCTGTAAGTTGTTGAATGTTTTGTTTATTCCCCAATAAAAAACTATTGAGGATGAGGATAATTCCCGGCGAAACATTCTGCCTGAATCGGAATAGCCGTTGAGAAGTTTTTTATAAGTATAAAAAACATCGGCGTTATTGATAATGATATTGTAATTGCAAAAATTTCCATCAATTTTCAGACCTTTTATCCTGTTGTCATCAATTTCTATCTCCTCGACGGTCGTATTGAATTTTAGTTTAACTCCAAACCTTTTGCAAAGCGACACCAGGGCTTTGATCAATTGATACATGCCTTTTTCAGGCATATAGGAACCAACGTTGTGTTCCAGGTGAGATATAACACTCAAGGTAGCAGATGCCCGGTATGGATCTGAACCGTTGTATGTGGCATACCGGTCGAATAGCTGGACAATGCGTTTGTCACTGAACCATTTTTTATTCAGTGTATGCATTGTTCTGAATATTTGAAAAAAAAATATATTGGTAATGAGTTTAACAGCTTTTGAGATTGAAACAGATTGAATTCTCTGAAAGGGGCTGAAAAGAAAAATTTCTGATGTAAGATTATACAAAGTCTGGTTACGCTTCAGAAATTGAATAACTTTTTCTTTACTGACTTGTGTTTGTTTTTCAATAGCTGTGGCAAATTTTTTAGTATCACTGTAAGCGTCAATGATGGTCCCATCGGGATAAAAAAACCTGGAATTGACTTTAAGCTTTCTGAGTTTCAGGTAATCATGAACAGGTTCGCCGACAAATTCAAATAATTCCTCAATCAGTTCAGGAAGGGTTAAAATAGACGCTCCCGTATCAAATCGGTATCCTTCACCTTTCAGTTCAAAGATTTTACCTCCTGCCGATTTGTTTTTTTCGTATACGACTACTTGATAACCGGTCTTTGCTAACCTGATTGCACAGGCAAGTCCGGATAACCCGGCTCCAATAATTGCAATTTTATTGTTCATTTTATTGGGAGTAGACTTTTGTCAGTTGTTTTTTTAAATGTACTAAAAATTGATCCAAACATGAAAGAGCCGGATGAGGAAAAAAAGAGGCTGCTAAAAATCAAGCAGCCTCATCATATAGTAAAAGTAAGTATATTCTATCTCAAAACGGCCTGTGCAGCAGCCAATCTGGCGATCGGAACACGGTAGGGAGAACAACTTACATAATTCATTCCCACTCTGTGGCAGAATTCTACAGACGAAGGTTCGCCACCATGCTCACCGCAAATACCAATTTTAAGGTTCTCACGCTTGCTGCGTCCTTTTTTCACTCCCAT
>CAZWFM010000455.1:0-1823 GCA_964633185.1 uncultured Bacteroidales bacterium
TTCTAAAATAGTGAATTGTCTCAAGAATATCATGAATTTGATATAAAGGTAATATTGTCTGATGGAAAACAATTCCATCCTGAATAAAATATTTCAGGTACATTCATCCCGGGATCGATTTGTATAAAGTGAGTATCTTTTTTTTTATCTCTTATGCAAATTTCTTAAACATTCATACGTTTGTACTATAAAACGCAGAAATGGAATTTAAAAATACAGCAGAAGCATTGCATGTTCATGCAAAGGAAATTGTCGGATTAATTGCAAAAATTGAAGCCTCTGAAGATATCCATGCGATTGAACTTGATCTATTGCTTGAAAAACTCAGGGATATTTACGATCTGGTTTGTGATATGAAAGCTGCTATTTCTGTTCAGAAAATTGCAGGTGAACCTGATCTGTCAGAGAAAGTTACCGAACATAAAACAATATCAGATCTCTCAGAAAATAAAGAAAAGGAAGATACAATTGCTGGCAGCAGAGGGAAAAAACAGGAAAAGACAAAAAAAACAGAAGAAGTAAAAACTTCTTTTGTGTCGGACAGATTTAAAGCATCAAAACCTACTTTTAACGAAGAAATGGCTGGAAAGTCGAAAATGGAAAACTTGTCATCCCATTTAAATATAACTCCTATAAACAGCATTTCAGGAGCCATAGGATTAAATGAAAAATTCGAACTCATGAATGAATTATTTGATGGCAGCAAGGATAAATTTGAAAGTACAATAGAGGTGTTAAATCAGGCTGACAGTTTTGTGGAAGCTTACAATTATCTGAATGAGAATTTTGATTGGGATATGGACAGTGTTTATGTACAGCGGATTCTTGAATTGATTCGTCGTAAGTTAATTGTCAGGCGAAATGAAAAGTAAGCTTTATCTTGTTCCTACACCAATTGGCAATCTTGAAGATATTACGTTAAGAGCTATTCGTGTTTTAAAAGAAGCTGACCTGATTCTTGCTGAAGATACCCGCAAGACGGGCATACTTCTTAAGCACTTTTCCATTGAAACCAGGATGCAATCATTTCATAAATTCAATGAACACCAAAAACTTGCTTCTTTCATAAAATTGCTTAAGGAGAACATGCAAATAGCGATGGTTTCTGATGCAGGAACTCCTTCCGTTTCCGACCCGGGATTTTTGCTTATACGTGAATGTATCCTGCATGATGTTGAGGTGGAATGTCTTCCGGGAGCTACTGCTTTTCTTCCGGCACTTGTTAATTCAGGTTTGCCATCAGACAGATTTGTATTTGAAGGTTTTCTGCCCCACAAAAAAGGAAGGAACAAGCGACTTGATTTATTGGGACAGGAAGAACGTACCATTGTGTTGTACGAATCGCCACACCGGTTAATAAAAACACTAAATCAACTTTCTGAGGTTTTTTCCAAAGATCATAGGGTTTGCGTATCCCGGGAACTCTCAAAAATTCATGAAGAGAATGTAAGAGGCACGCTGAAAGAGGTTACTGATTATTTTTTGAAATTCAAACCAAAAGGAGAAATAGTGATTGTAATTAATCCGGTTAGTTAATTAGGCTATATACTACTGGTCCTGAATGTTAATCGCAAAAGATTGTCTATCTGCAAAAGTATTATGATTGCAAAAATTAAGAGAATAGCAGGAGAAATGATATTTTCTGAATTGTAAAGATTTTTGCCCAGCCTATTCAGGAATTCAAAATCAATATATCTGAGGAACGCGAGATAGCATGCAGGTACCAGGGAAGCAGAAATAACAAGAAATATCCAGGAAAGTTTCAGATTTTTATTTCGCTTTTGTTTTAAGGCATGAATAAATACAACTTTTCCCATCACATT
>CAZWFM010000456.1:0-1809 GCA_964633185.1 uncultured Bacteroidales bacterium
TTTGCCGGATTTACAAGTTTTTGACTGGCTTTGTAATTTGACCACTTATCTGCTAAATGTCCATCAGGTATTTTTGAATCAAGTTTGGCCATATCAATTGTTTGTTACATTTCTTATTTTAAATAATATACAAGAACCGGGATGCTCATAAAACCTGCTGTTATCAATACAGTATAAATAATACCGGTTGCTTTAATAACAGGAGTGTAAACCGGATGATTTATCCCCAAAGTCTGAAAAGCCGACTGGAATCCATGATGCAAATGAAATCCAAGCCCCAGCAGAGCAATAAGATATACCCAGACAACCCACTTGATCTGGAAACGCGCTATGACAAGTGAGGCCAGATCATAGACTATTTTCCCGTCGTAGTTAACTTCCTCAATTTCTCCAAAGAACTCTGACTTTATATAAAAATCCAGTAAATGCAGTACGAGAAATATTGTAAGTACAACAGCTGTATGAACCATATATTTTGAAAAAACCGAGGTTTGTGAATAATTGGCTTTTTTGTATCCTTTTGGCCTTGCAATCCAATTCTGAATAGTAACAATACAGGCATAAATCACGTGAAGAAGAAATCCGCCAAAAAGTACAATTTCCATTATTTTGATGATCACATTTGTTCCCATAAAATGAGCGGCACGATTAAATGCTTCGGGAGATTCCAGTAATACCAATAAGTTAATACCCAGATGTACAATTAAAAAAATGATGAGGAAAAGTCCCGCCAAAGACATTAGTAGCTTTTTACCAATAGATGAACTGAAAAGATTGCTCATTCTTAAATAAATTGTTAAAAGAACTATCCCTAAGCTAGGATAAGATTCAAATATATTTTGTTATTCAAAATTTTGCAACAGTAAAACTAGCAAATGATCAGGTAAATTGGTTATGATTTCCGTCATCAATGATTAAATTCACATGCTAAATCAATACAATGCTTGCATTATGAGATACAATCCAATTGATAGTAATTTCTTCAGGGAAAAAAGAAAAAAGCTTTCTGAAAAGTTGAAACCAGGATCAATTGCATTGGTTTTAGCAAATTATCAGATGCCCCGAAATGGCGATCAATACCACATCTACCGGCAAAATTCTGATTTTTTTTACCTGACAGGGATCGAACAGGAAAAGTCAGTTCTATTGCTTGCGCCGGATGCCCCTGCGAAAGATATGAGAGAAGTCCTTTTCATTCTGCGAAGTAACAAATTGCTGGAAGTCTGGGAGGGGCACAAGCATACACCTGAAGAAGCTGCATATATTTCAGGAATTCATACCATAAAGCTTACAGATGATTTTGAAAGTATTTTTCATACGTTAACAACCAATGCAAAATACATTTATTTTAATGTCCCTGAATTCCCGAAGTTCAATCCTGAAATTGCTTCACGTGATGCAGATTTCGCCTGTAATCTGAGAAGCAAGTATCCCTCGCATCAGTTTGAACGACTTGCCCCAGTTATGCAAGAATTAAGACTTATTAAATCGGAAGAGGAGATCCATCTGATCAAAAAAGCCATTAAAATTACTGCCAATGCTTTTCAAAGAGTATTATCCGAGGTGAAATCAGGTATGAAAGAATATGAACTCGAAGCATTGATCACTTATGATTTTATCAGAAATGGTTCATCAGGCCATGCATACCCGCCAATTATAGCCAGCGGGAAAAATGCATGCATCCTGCATTACACGGAAAACCATGATCTGTGTAATCAGGGAGATTTGATACTTATGGATTTCGGAGCTGAATATGCCAATTATGCCGCAGATCTTTCAAGGACTATACCTGTTGACGGAAAATTCACC
>CAZWFM010000457.1:0-1795 GCA_964633185.1 uncultured Bacteroidales bacterium
GCCTTACCACCTTCTGTATTATGGGAAATCATGTGCACTTGATGATTCAACCTTTGAAAAATGAATGTCTATCAAGAATTATGCAGTGGATATTGTCAACATTCGCAATAAACTATAATAATACATTCGATATTAAAGGTCATGTGTGGTATGACCGGTTTCACAGTACTGTTATCAATAGTTTAGGTCAATATTTACAAACATTCGAATACATTATGGAGAATCCGGTAAAGGCCGAACTTGTCTATGATCCGGGAAAGTATAAATATGGAGGAATCTGGTATTTAAAAAGAGGGATTTACGATATACTGGAACCGCCGGAATTAATACTACTCCTTCGTTTTCCTGAACTCTACCTGGCTAAACTTGCAAATTAAAGGCAAATATTTCACTGTTAACGGCGAGTAAAGCTATCTGTCGCTTTTAAAAACTACACTTGTAAAACCCAATATAATTATTTGGAAAGGATATTCATGCTCAATCGGCCGGGATGCAACCTTATATTTCCCAGCAACTGACACATGCTATTTGTTTATACATTTAAAAGTCTGATTTACTCAATCCAGTATTCGTATATTTTAAAACAGTGTAATCGAATCAAGGAAAATTTTGTATTATCCAACAATTTCAACACGGCTTTTTCCTATTTACATTTATTTTCTCTTATAGTTCATAGCTTGTCTAAAATTGACAAGTTCAATATCCTGTTTTTTAACGTTATCCTTGACCTCCGTCCCTCTCCAAGTTTGTTGACAAAAACAGCAGAAATAGTCGAATATGCATATCACGCACATGAAAACAAAAAGCATTCACTTTCCATCTGAACACCATCGATTGTTTATAAAACATCTCATAAAAGAATGTTTACACTATAACTACGGATGTGCTGTAAAGGGCTCGATGGCAAATGGAACGGCAAAAAGATTCTCGGATATCGATGTCATGTTGTTTTTTGCTGAAGAAAAAATGATATTGGATACCATTATTGAATTTGACAAATCTTTAATGGTCAATGTAACCGAGTGTCCGAAAGGAATATTGATGGTCGCTTAGGTCGCTTATCCGGGGGGACTTTGTGTCGAACTGGATTGCAGGGACCATGTAAAACAAGAAGAAATCGACAATGCAATCATTCTGGTCGACACTCATATCGATGTCCGTGAAGATGAGGTAATAAGGAAGGAATCCGTCCTGTTTTATATCACGCAAAATATCATCCATAAATATCTGCGTTTATTATACAAAGCACTTTTAAAATTCTTATGCGGCAAACCGGATCATGCACAGGGTTTACTACGTGAACTGAACGGATATGCTTTCGAATTACAATTCAATCAGATCGAATTCGATGGAAAATTCAACGAACATGCCCTGAAGCTTTACCGCAATATCAGGGTAAAATACCACATTGAAAGCGAACTGGATGAAGAATTATACCGGCTTATTTCAGCATGCAGAAGACTTTGAGCTGTTTTTACGCCATGATGGGGACGGAGGTTGGTTTTTCGGTTAAAAACGTAAGGAATAACCTGAGAAGGCGGGTAAAAATCCCTGATAAAATCGATATTCGTTAGGAAAATACTTGGTCTGTTAGCGGCCCTGAGTGCCCCGGGCTTCCCGAAATCCATTTGTAGTATAATTTCTTATTTTAAAAACTGGCCTTTGTATAATATCCATTGTAATTTGAAATGTAATGTTGATTTGTTTGTTTATTTTAACTTCTAGTTTATCGATCCCTTCTTCTTATGAACCATTTCCTCATTAGTTTATTACATATGTTCCTGAAGACGTATCT
>CAZWFM010000458.1:0-1791 GCA_964633185.1 uncultured Bacteroidales bacterium
ATATCCCTGTTCCAGTATTGGTCAAGCTCATAATATACAGTGATCTCTCCCGGATCCGATTCAATCTTAAATCCGTTGATCTGCATTCCGTTTATCAGGTCGGAAGAAGGATAGTTCTCAATTTCATCAAAAGCAAGGATATTATCCAACCTGAGTGTATAATGCTCCATCTCCGCCAGATCGAATTCAATAGGAACAAAGGAAGGATCCGCAGGACGGCTGAAAATGACATGCGTTGCAAATGCCGCAGTAAAATGCATATAAATAGGGGCTCCGTTCCATGGATCATCGCCATGTACGGAGGATACATCCGGTGCGGCAAACCAGAATTCATTGTCAGTCTGAGCATAGGTGTTGAGGGTGCAGCTTATAACGATCAGAAATAGACTTAAAAATCGCATGATTAGAATGGTTTAGTATATCTGCATAATATACGTTAAAAAACCGGAAAAGGTTCATAAAATAATGAACTGAAAGCACTTAAATACAAGTCAGACAGGTAAATTTATGTTGAAAAAAATATAACCAAACAATATGCCATACGTAGAAATAAGAAATGTCATTTAACAGAATCTGATTAATATGAAAAGATATTTGCTTCATAGATTGTTGGCAATTCACGTTATGTGTATTATTTTAATCCCCTTGCTGACAGCACAGACCGATACACTGTATTATCTTAATTCCAGTTTTGAAACGCCTGAAGACCAGGCAAAATGGACCAGTCTGCCGGCTCATCCGACTGTGAAATGGAAATATAATACAGGTGGTGATCAGTATCCGCTAAGTGCAAAAAGCGGAATCCTGAATGCATGGCTCTATTGGCCCGATCCTGGAACCAGTGTATACAGGACACTTCAATCACAGGCCATTGATCTGTCTGTTGCCGAAAGACCTGAATTGACTTTCTGGCATGCTCAGGCCAAAAGTTTTCTTGGTCAGGATGAATTAACCATATTGTTTAAAGCAGGTTCCGGTTCCGACTGGGATACAATAACTGCTTATACCGAACGTACGGATGACTGGACAGGAGAAATATTCAATATTAATGAGATCGATGAGAAATACCTGTGTGAAGACTTTTATTTGGGATTCCTGGGTATGGCCAACGGGGGACATGGAGTTTGTATAGATAGTGTCGTAATAAAAGAAAAAGCCATCATTGATAAATTTGTCAAGAGCATTGCCTATTCCGATGTGGAACATGAAGTAATTGCTTCTAAAACCGAACAACTGCCTTTGATCAGGGTAGAAATTGAGATCATGGGAAACAATGGCATCAGCGACCTGAACAGTGTTGCTTTTCAGCTGAATTCGGGGAGTGAGAGTTTTTTCAAGTCTTCCGGTTTCAAATTGTTTCATACAATAAGCAGTAATTACAAGAGCAAAGAAAACGGTCAGCCAACACAAGTCGGCTCTTCCGTATCCATTTCAGGAGGAGAAGTGGAATTTACAGGTCTTTCCCATGAGCTGGAGCTTGGTAAAAACTACCTGTGGCTCACGGCCGATCTGGCCGATGACATTGAACACAACAGCCAGTTCAGTTTTGGTGTGGATGCACAATCGCTCTCATACAACGATACGCTCCTGCCTGTTTCTTCGATCTCAAACGTTGTAACTGCCACGGTGGAAGAAGCTGTTTTTTATGACAATTACTCAACCACAACAGGCTGGGATATTGAAGGGGATTTTGAGATCGCCATTCCTGAAGGGAAACTGATTGGTACCAAATCAAAAGATCCCGGATTTGCCTATTCCGGAACCAAAGTATTAGGAACTGACCTTACCGAC
>CAZWFM010000459.1:0-1790 GCA_964633185.1 uncultured Bacteroidales bacterium
TCTTGCAAGAAGAATTTTCGGGCGCGATCTCATCTTCGCTATTTTATCAAGTTCTTTCTTTTCAACTTCCGGCAACAATTGCTGAACCTGCTCAAAAACAATGGAATAAAGCATTTGCAGGTATTTTGAATAATATTGTGCTGAATCTTCAACAAGAAGGATAATACGAACCAAACCTATTTTTGTATCATTATCAACATTCACCTTGTCTTCAATGGACTTTACTATAGAGAAAAAAATTTGTGAATTCCCACTCCATATAAAGAGTTTATCTATTGATTTCACGGAGGGCACCAATTCTTCAAAAAACTGGATATTACTTTTTTGATTTAATAATAAATAGACCAAAAGATCGGGTTGTTTCTGCTTTATTTTTTTACTCAGCCTCACAGGTGTTTGTTTATCAATCCCAACCATCAGGATTGCCAGATCGAAATGTGCCGTATCCAGCAATTCAATTGCTTCTTCGGAAGAAGTAACTCCTGTGATCCTTGGAAGTGAGAAAAGGCTATACTGATAAATCTCCCCCATGAACTGTTCAAAAAAGCCATCTTCTGTCTGAAGTGTGAATGCATCATATAAGGTGGCAACAAAAAGTATTTCTTTCACCTTATATTTCATCATGTCGAGATAAATGTATTTATCAAGTATTTGCTGATTGAAGAAAAGTTGCAAGGGCTGTTTATTCTTAACCAGTGAATCCCGATATTCATGAGGTGTGCTTTTTCTTGGTCTGTCTGAAAGTTTTCTCCTGAAAATTTCTCTCCCTTTGTAATCATTAATATATCCACAAATCAATTTGCTTATATTAATTAGTAGATTTCTTTCTTCCCTGAGAAATGGCCCTTCATATACCTTTGGAAATTCTTTCAGGTAAAACACTTCTACAGTTCCTTTTTTATTATCAATTGTAGTAAAGCTTTCTGTTTGAGACCAGATTGTATCGGTAAACAATTTGCTGGTATATGTTTCGCCTTCAAACGTAATTCTTACAGCAGTATACCCCGGATATTGCCATGATCTTGGGAGTATTTTACAAATGCTCTGAAGGGTTTCGTTTATCGTTCTTCCTTCAGCAATTAGTTGAGAAGTGCCATTGATCGCCTTCAGTTCTTTTACGCGTTCCTTGTTTTGACTTAAAAGCTTATGCAATACCTCACGCGTGGCCGATCCCGCAATAAGATTGGTTATATTGATCAAGAGATCCCGTTCTTCCTTTAAAAAAGGCCCTTCATCGGCTTTCGGAAATGATTTCAGATAATAAATCTCTATACATCCCTTTTTCTTGGCTGCTGTTTCAAAATCCTGCTTCTGTACCCACCGGGTTTTTTGAAAATTCTTACTTGTATAATTTTCTCCGTCATAGCTTATTCTCACAGTAGTATATTCAGGATATTGCCATGCTTCAGGCAAGACAGAACAAATCGAGACCAATGATTCTTCAATGGATTTACCTTGCTTTAGAATGTTTGAGGTCTGGTTGATCCCTTTTAATTCCTTAAGACGTTCGGTGTTCTGTATAAGCAATTCCTGTAAAGCTTTTTTTGAAACAGTACCTGAAATAATTGCTGCAAGGTTATCAATCAGATTCCTTTCTTCTTCCAGAAAAGGTCCCTCAAATTGTTCCGGGAATTCCTTCAAGTAATAAATTTCAATACTCCCTTTTTTGTTATCAGGTGTTTCAAAATACTGTTTTTGAAGCCACGGTGTTTCTTTATACCTTTTGCTTTTAAATACCTTATCATCATAAGTTATTTTTGCTACCGTATGCTCAGGATATTGCCATGCTT
>CAZWFM010000460.1:0-1785 GCA_964633185.1 uncultured Bacteroidales bacterium
CCCTGTAATTCGGAAAAAGAAGCCGTATTGCATATATACCGTCAATTGCGAAACTCTGAGCCACCTGATGAGGCAACTGCGAGAGATGTTATTGATAAGTTATTCTTTTCAGACAAGCGATATGATCTGGGTGAGGTAGGCCGCTATCGTATTAACAGAAAACTCGGTCTGCATACCGATATGGATGTTAAAGTTCTTACAAAAGAAGACATTATAGAAATAATAAAATACCTTATTGAGCTGATCAATTCAAAGACAGATGTTGATGATATTGATCACTTAAGTAATCGAAGGGTTCGTACTGTTGGTGAGCAACTTTACAATCAGTTTGGCATTGGGCTTGCCCGTATGGCCCGAACCATTCGTGAACGAATGAACGTGCGTGATAATGAAGTGTTTACGCCCATAGACCTGATCAATTCGAAAACCTTGTCGTCTGTAATTAATTCTTTCTTTGGAACAAACCAGCTTTCACAATTTATGGATCAGACCAATCCTTTGGCTGAAATGACCCACAAGAGAAGAATGTCAGCGTTGGGCCCCGGCGGATTATCCCGTGAAAGGGCAGGTTTTGAGGTTCGTGATGTGCATTATACACACTATGGCAGGTTGTGTCCGATTGAAACTCCTGAAGGGCCTAACATAGGTCTGATATCATCACTTTGTGTATATGCTAAAATCAATTCACTCGGATTTATTGAAACTCCTTATCGTAAAGTGGAGAATAAACAGGTTGACTTAACCAACGACGGAGTTGTCTATCTTAGTGCTGAAGAAGAGGAAGGCAGAATTATTGCTCAGGCCAATGCGCCCATTACAGATAATGGCAATTTTGTAAATCCAAAGATCAAATCCCGTCTTGAAGCAGATTATCCGTTAGCAACACCGGAAGAAGTGCAATTAATGGACGTTGCACCAAATCAGATTGCATCTATTGCAGCATCTCTTATACCATTTCTTGAACATGACGATGCAAACCGTGCACTCATGGGATCAAATATGATGCGGCAGGCAGTGCCACTGGTTTCACCGGAATCACCAATAGTTGGTACGGGTATTGAAAGTAATGTTGTGCGCGATTCCAGACTTCTTGTTGTGGCAGAAGGAGATGGCGAAATTGAATACGTTGATTCAAATGAGATTGTCGTTAAGTATGATCTGAAAGATGAAGATAAGTTTGTATCATTTGATGGAGATCTGAAAAGGTACAAATTGCCAAAATACAGAAAAACAAATCAGAATACTTGTATCAACCTCAAACCAATTGTTCAGAAAGGCCAGAAAGTAGTATCAGGACAAATACTTACCGAAGGCTACGCTACTCAGGACGGAGAGCTTGCCCTGGGAAGAAACCTGATGGTTGCTTTTATGCCCTGGAAAGGGTATAACTTTGAAGATGCAATTGTGATTTCCGAAAGAGTAGTTCGGGAAGATGTATTTACATCGATTCATATTGAAGAGTACTTGCTTGAAGTTAGAGATACAAAAAGAGGACTGGAAGAACTTACTTCTGATATTCCTAATGTAAGTGAAGAAGCTACGAAAGATCTGGATGAAAATGGGCTTATTCGTATTGGGGCCAATGTTACTCCCGGAGATATTCTTATTGGTAAAATCACACCAAAAGGAGAATCAGATCCTTCACCAGAAGAAAAACTTTTGCGGGCAATCTTCGGTGATAAGGCCGGTGATGTAAAAGATGCCTCATTAAAAGCTCAGCCATCTTTATACGGAGTGGTTATTGATAAAAAACTATTTTCACGCTCTGTAAAAGACAGAAAATTA
>CAZWFM010000461.1:0-1784 GCA_964633185.1 uncultured Bacteroidales bacterium
TGGACATAAAGGTAATCCTGGCTTTTAACATGTACGATGAACTGGAAAAAAGGCATGATCAGATTGATCTGTTACTTTTTAGCAGGTTGCTTGGTACGCCGGTTGTGCCAACAGTAGGTTCCAAAGGAAAAGGGATACAGGACCTCCTGCAGGAAATTATTAAAGTTTTCAATGACAACAATCCTGTCCAGAGGCATATACACATTAACTACGGAAATGAGATAGAACAATCCATTCAAAAGATTCAGAACCTGATTAAATTACCTGAAAACTATTCAATCACCGATCGCATATCTTCCCGTTTTATTGCATTGAAGTTTCTTGATAGGGACATGCACATTGAACAGTATTTAAATACTACGGTCAACAAAAAAGAAATAAAAAACAGCGTTGTTAAAGAAAGGGAAAGAATAAAACAATTATTCGGTGAGGATGCAAGTGCCGTGATTGCAAGTAAGAAATATGGATTTATTGCAGGTGCCCTGCGTGAAACATATCAAAAGGGAGAACCAAGGAAACATGATTCCACAGAAGTTATTGACAGCGTTTTAACTCATAAATTTTATGGATTCCCGTTTTTCATGTTTTTCATGTGGTTAATTTTTGCTGCAACTTTTAAACTGGGTGGCTATCCTCAGCATTGGATTGAAGAAGGTATAAATATTCTGGGAATGTGGTTATCCGGTATCATGCACGAGGGATCGTTAAAGGATTTGTTGATAGATGGAGTAATCGGGGGCGTAGGAGGAGTGCTGGTTTTTCTGCCAAACATCCTGTTGTTGTTCCTTTTCATTTCATTCATGGAAGATTCAGGTTATATGGCAAGAGCTGTTTTTATCATGGATAAACTGATGCATAACATCGGGCTGCATGGAAAATCGTTTATACCTCTGGTCATGGGCTTTGGATGCAACGTACCAGCTATTATGGCTACCCGAAATATAGAGAACAATAACAACAGGATTCTTACTGTGTTGATCATACCTTTTATGTCTTGTTCGGCAAGACTGCCGGTTTATCTGCTGCTTATAGGAGCTATATTTCCGGATATGCAGGGAACGCTTCTTTTTCTTCTTTATTCTATTGGAATTCTGCTTGCAATTCTTGTCGCACTTGTTTTTCGTAAAACGATATTTAAAAGTCAGGGCACTCCCTTTGTTATGGAATTGCCACCTTACCGGATGCCAACTTTCCGATCGACCATAAAGCATATGTGGTTCAAAGGATCACAGTATCTGAAAAAAATGGGAGGTGTAATTCTGATTGCTTCTGTTCTTTTATGGACACTGGGGTATTTTCCGCGGAAAGTCGACCCTGTTATCATCACAGAATTTTCAATCCCCGATAATACAGGAATTGTTGATCATAATGAAAATATGAAGCAACTCCAACTTGAAAACTCTTACATCGGTAAGCTGGGTAAATTTTTGGAGCCAGCAATACGTCCGCTGGGATTTAACTGGAAAATGGGTATAAGTCTGCTGTCGGGAATTGCAGCCAAAGAAGTTGTTGTAAGTACACTTGGGGTTTTGCACCAGGTAGATTCTCAGGATGATAAATTGAAACCCCAACTGGCAAAGAAGTTGCGGGATGAAAAGTATGAATCAGGAAAACTGAAAGGAAAAAACGTATTTAATCCTCTTTCTGCTTTATCCTTTCTCTTGTTTACATTAATTTATTTTCCTTGTATAGCTGTATTTGCTGCCGTAAAACGTGAATCAGGAAGTGTATGGTGGGCATTGTTTATGATCTTTTATACTACTTTTCTTGCATACCTGGTTTCT
>CAZWFM010000462.1:0-1777 GCA_964633185.1 uncultured Bacteroidales bacterium
GGTTTATAGAAATATGTAAATCTTTTTCTTACAGATTCAACAGACTCTGTAAAAATAAGACTATCATTCACCGATATCATGATATTTAAATCAGCACCTTTAGGTACAATCAGGTCAATGGGAATCAGGCTTGAGTCTGATACAGCATAAAAATTGCTTTTCGCTTCAATTTTTGTTTTTGCAGCTGTGGCAATTGGTGGACTTACAACAGAAGATTTCTCCAATGCAATTGCAGGAATGATAACAAGAGATTCGGGTTGATTGACAGTTAAATTGAGTTTTTGTTGATATGTTTCTGTTTCCGAACCTTCAATGAATAAAATATATTCTCCCTGTGTTACGGACAGAGTTAGTGTTCCGTCATCTTCAACTTTGGTCTCACTGACTATCTCTTTTGTATTTGCATCGATTATTGTTGCTTTAAGTCTTCGGTAATATTTTGAATCTGCATCACCGGCCATTATTTGACCCTGCACACGGAATGTTCTGGGAATGTATTTGTTATAAACTTCTACTTCATAAATATCGAGCATTCCCTCGGTATGGCTTTCATCGTATATTGCCATAAAACCAAAAGAGTTTACCCCCATCGGACAATAGAATAAATCATCTCCTGTAGTGTTTAAAGGAGAGCCCATATTTTTGGGTTTGCTCCAGGTACCATCACTTTGTAAATTACTTATAAAAACATCGTATCCTCCAATTGTTTGATGACCCTGAGAACTAAAAAACAGAGTATATCCTTCATTGGATAAAAATGGTGTCTCTTCGTTGTTCGGTGAGTTAATAACCGGACCAAGGTTTACTGCCGGTTCCCAATCGCCTTTTGGACCTCGCTTTGATTTGTAAATATCCAGACCACCATATCCACCTGATCGATTTGAAGTAAAATAAAGATATTGTCCATCAACCGAAGGAGATGCATGTGATTCCCAAAATTTTGTATTGATATTATCATTCAGCCTGACCAACGGGTTCCATTTTTCACCGGTCATCTTGCTGGAGTATATATTCCCATCAAAATTATCGCTCCGGTAAACGAAAATCTCATCTCCAAAATAAGTTATTCCACAAGAATATGAATTTCCGTCCAGACCAAAATCAGGCGTAAGATTTTCAGGTTCAGACCAGGTTCCATCACCAGTTCTCCTACTGATAAAAACACCATCATAAAATTGAAGCCTTCTTGTGAATATTAATGTATTCCCATCACCTGAAATAACAGGATTAAGTTCTTCAAACCTTGTATTGATAGGATTCTGAATATTCACCGGCAAAAAATAAATCGGTTCCTGTAGCATTTTTTTTGCTAACTGACATGCATCAATATCCTCATCAACAATTGTTAAATTAAATTCTTCAGGATTGGCGAGATCTCTGAATCGACGATAATTTTCTATCGCTTTGTCCAGCATATTGCTTATGTGATATGCTCTCCCCAGATAATAATATGCTTCAAGCGGAGCTTTCTTTTCCTTGTAATTGTTTTGCCTGTATTCCAGAGATGTGTTCTTTGAAGCTTTTTCCAGGTATTTAATTGACTTAGAGGTAAGGTAGACATCGTTAAGATAACATATGCCAATTTTATACTGAACGTTATAATTCTCCGGTTCAACCCGAAGTATCTGCTGGTATAATGGCAAGGCATCCTTGTATTCCTCGAATAGAAAATAAGATTCTGCTTCAATAAACAGTTTCTTCGGATTTGTTTCTTCCTGAGCTGATAATTTCAAACAGAAAAGCAACAGAAAAACAAAGAGAGATGGAAACGAATTAT
>CAZWFM010000463.1:0-1773 GCA_964633185.1 uncultured Bacteroidales bacterium
TTGCAAAACCAGCCTTGCCTTCAAGATTATTAAACACTCTTGAGGAGGTATTTGTCTTAAGAGAACAATTATTTTAAACCTTGCGGATTTTCAAATAACTCAGTTATTCTTTCCAATTGATTTGCCCTGGAACCCTTAACCAATAAAGTGTAATTATTAAGCTTATCCGGATTCAGGATCTTTTTAAGATCATTGTAGGAGGATAAGTATATGAAGGTGGAATCCAAGGAATTCAAAAATTCCTCACCGATGAATATGCATTCCTTTAATTTCAGGGTTTTCACAAGTTTTACAAGGTTTTCATGTTCCTGTTGAGAATACCTGCCTAATTCTTTCATACTCCCCAATACAACGAGTTTTTTCTTTGCTTTCAGTTTTGAAAAACTCCGCAATGCTTGTTTCATACTTGTCGGATTGGCATTATAGCAATCAAGAATAAGATGTATTGATCCGAATTGTAAAACCTGAGAACGGTTATTCAGGGGGACATATTCTTCAATTCCTTTATTTATTTCTGAAAATGGGATACCCAGATCAGCTCCAATGCAGGCAGCAGCCAGGATATTTTCCAGATTATAATCCCCATAGAGTTGAGATTTCAGTTCAAAATCGTATTGCATGTTAAAGGTGATCTTAATTTTTAACCTGGGATAAGATTCATTCAATTCACCTGAGCAGATGCCATTTGAAACATTATACAAAACTTTATTTTTGTATGATTTCAATAATCTGCACAAAAGTTTATCAGCACCGTTTACATAGAGCTTGCCCGATTTGGCAATTAAATAGTTGTAGAGCTCACTTTTTGCTTTAATAACACCCTTAAAACTTCCGAAACCTTCAAGATGTGCCACACCAATATTGGTAATCAGTCCGCAGTCAGGTGAGGCTATTTCGCAGAGGTCTTTTATTTCTCCGGGGTGATTCGCTCCCATTTCGATCACTGCATATTGAGTATTTGAAGGAATTGATAATAGGGTCATCGGAACTCCAATATGGTTATTCAGATTTCCTTTTGTAGCTTCGCAGGAGTATTTTTTAGTAAGTATGTTTTTGATTAACTCTTTTGTAGTAGTCTTTCCATTTGTGCCTGTGAGACCAATTACCTTAAAATTTGATTTTCTTCTGTGGAATGCAGCCAATTTCTGTAAAAAACCAAGGGCATTTTTCACACTATAAATATTTCTTTTACCGGCTAATGCAGGATCATCTGTTACAGCAACAGAAGCTCCTGAGTCCAGGGCCTTCTGAACATATTCATTCCCGTTATAATTCTCTCCCGATAATGCAACAAAGATCTGTCCTTTTTTTATTATTCGGGTATCTGTGCAGACACTACCTGGCCTAAAACATTTAGTATAAAACTGAATTAATTCCTCCATTGATTTTCAACGAAAAAGGCTGCCAGAAGGCAGCCTTTAAAGATAATGCTTTATTTGTATTAATTTCCTCCCGGACTTCCGACTCTGACCATAGCACATCTGAATCCCAAGTCATCACGTGAGGAAGTTTCATCGAGATACCTGCGGGCTCCTGGGGTCATCCAGTAAGCACGATCGCGCCATGAGCCGCCTTTATAAACTCTTGTATGATCTGAAATCAGAGAACTTTCATCTCCGACTTCTCTTGAATACATTCTTCCTGAACCACGTTCCTGATCACGGACTCCACTATTCCAGTCACCTCCTTCTACAATACTTGATTCATAATCACCATCACGATAATTTCTATAATCAGCTTTTTTATAATTCCATCTGTTAATTGCTTCATCAA
>CAZWFM010000464.1:0-1769 GCA_964633185.1 uncultured Bacteroidales bacterium
GAGGAAAATCAAATCCGGCATCTTTTTATATCATGATGCTGTTGATCATTGTTGTATTCTACTTTTTCATGATCAGACCTCAGGTAAGAAAGCAGAAAGAAATGCGTAATTTCCGGGCTGCACTGAAGAAAGGTGATAAAGTAATTACAACTGGCGGAATTTATGGCAAGATCAATAATATTTCGGAAAATATCATTACCATAGATGTTGGAAATAATGTGATCTTAAAAGTTGATAAGAACGCTATTCTTAAGGACAATTCTGATCTTCAAACTCAGCAGAAATAAGTTGTTTTATCAGGAGTTTAAGGTATATTTGTGATACCTTAAATTCCAGATAATTTGAAAACACCCGAAAAAAAAACATCCGGAATAAAGAATTTTTCAGACCTGAAGGAGAAAATCACTTCCCTTTTCATACAGGCACAAAATAAATTTCTTGTCTTTTTGTTTTTCCTGGCACTTTCAACACTTGCATGGTTTATCAGAGCACTTAGTGATACATACGATGCAGAAATAAAATATCCTGTCAGGTATATCAATCTTCCTCCCAACAAAATATTATCTCAACCTCCGCCAGAAAAATTATTGCTTACTGTGCGATCTGACGGCTATACGATTCTCAGTACAAAGCTTATATTTAAACCTCCGTTGAGCTATAATGTAAACGCCTTCTCGATGTATTCCCTGACCATGGATTCTACTTCGGTATATACGCTTACCAGATATGCCAGAGAGAGATTATCTGCAGAACTTAACAAGAAGAAAAAAAACATCGAAATCATAGACATTACACCTGATACATTGTTCTTTAACTTTTCCCGGGTAAAAAAAAGAAAAATCCCTGTTTCGGCTATCATAATGAATGCTCACACAATTTATGCCCGGCAACATATGCTGAACGGAGAAATTTATACAAGACCCGATTCCATTGTTGTAACAGGTCCTGCTACCATAGTTGATACATTACGATTTATTCCCACTAAACCCTTGCATTTAAAAGAACTTTCGGATACAACTGAAAAAAAGATCCTGATACAAAAGCATCCCAAGCTTATCTATCCTTTAAACAAGGTTAAGGTAATAATACCGGTAGATGAATTTACAGAATCGGAATTCACTGTTAATCTGATTCAAAAAAATGTTCCGGATTCAATTCTTCTAAAAACATTTCCTAAAGCTGTTACGATAAAATATATCGTTACCCTCAGTAATTTTGAAAAAGTTTCATCCGACATGTTTAAACCCTATATAGATTATAATGATATCGATATTGAAATGAATTCCAAAACTACAATCAAAATTGATTCTTTACCTCCATACATCCATAGTGTTCATCTTACACCCGGGAGTGCAGAATTTTTAATTGAAAAGAAACATGTTGAAGATAGGAATAACCGGGGGAATAGGTAGCGGAAAATCTACTGTCTGTAAGATTTTCCTTATACTTGGTATCCCTGTTTTCCATGCAGATCAGAGAGCCAAAGTTATTATTGATAACAACCAGGAGATCAGGGACGAGATCATCAGGGAATTCGGCCCGAAATCGTTTGTTGATGGCATTTATAATACGGGCTATATAAGTGAGATCGTTTTTAATAAAAAAGAAAAACTTCAAAAGTTGAATTTCATTATTCATCCCTTTGTAGCGAAAGATTTCTTACAGTGGACAAAAGCCTATGAGAATGTTAAATATATTCTCGAAGAAGCTGCCATTTTGTTTGAAAGCGGAGCAGATCAATTTCTTGATTATGTTATTGTTGTGAATGC
>CAZWFM010000465.1:0-1765 GCA_964633185.1 uncultured Bacteroidales bacterium
GTTCGCGATATTTACAAAATCGAAAAACCCATCTATATTTCGTTTGATGAGTGGGTACCTCATGGAATGGGATTGTTGTCAGTTGTGTTTTCATGAATCAACTTTTTATTTTATTAGATTCATATCAACATACTTTGGTTGCTTGGTCAGAGATTTTTTTATATTGTTTGTTATTTGCAGTAGTTTAATTTTTATTCTATCGAAATGTTTCATTGTATTCCTGATCCAATTTCAATCAATTTATGATAAGCCAGAATCTGGATATCACTTTGTCCTCATACTGAGAGTAATCCCTTTATTCAACTGCAGCTTAATATACGAGGGATGTGTATACTGTATTCCCTGATCTGAGTGATGGATCAGTTTCCTGTCCGGGTAGAGACGTTTCTCAATAGTCATTATAAGGGCTTTTAAGACATTTTCCACTTTTACTTTACTGATTATAACGATTCGCTTATATCTTGCAGTTGCTGATTTAAAAACACGTTCTTGTCAGGTTAAACATAAGCGTATGAATTGCAAAAACCCTGATATCTGCACTAACTTGGCAATTGAAGCTATACACTCTTAGCTGTATTAGCAATTTATCAAACCACGATATAAAGTATTAAACAATAAAATACAATAATAAACAGTAATTTATATTAAAAAGTGTTTATTTTTGTAATTAAATCAAAAATCATTTGTTATGAAAAAATCAAATGGATTGATAGAAGTATTTAAAATATTCCAAAACACAGAATCGTATTTCGATGAAAGAAACAAAGAGTATTCAAACAAACTAATTATTAATCAAATTATAATTATTTGCGCTTTTACCTTTATATATGGTATTGTAATGGGAAGTTATCATAGTTTCATTCAATCTATTGTTGCCGGATTAAAAGTTATCATTCTATTTCTGTGTACATTAATTATATGTTTTCCATCTTTTTTTGTTATTCAACAAGTTCTGGGTTCAAAAATGAGACTTAGGCAAATGGGAATTATTGTATTAAGTGGATTTGTACTTACTTCTGCAATAGCCTTATCTTTTTCTCCAATCATTATTTTCTTCCAAATCACTGGAGGTAATTATCATTTTTTACAACTTTTGCATGTAGCAATTTTTGTATTCTCAGGCATTTTTGGTATGAGACTTATTGTTGATGCATTGAAATTTGCCTGTGAGAAAAAAAATATTTATCCTCAGATCGGAGTTACGGTGTTTAGGATCTGGATTATAATTTTGGCATTTGTTGGCATCCAATTATCATGGAATTTAAGGCCATTTCTATGTAATAAAAATGAAGAGTTTAAATTGTTCAGGAAATATGAAGGTAATTTTTATACAGCAATTATCTATTCAGTGCAGCAATTGGTATCAAATCAAAAAGATGTTCAGCAAAAAGATGAAATGAAACAACCCTATCATTATCTTGATACAACCAACATGAAAACAAACGATACAACTGGTATTTTAAATCTATTGAAGAATTAAAATATGGATGATATAATGACGCTTGAAGAAGTTGCAAAATATTTAAAACTTAAACCACAGACTATTTATACCTGGGCCCAAAATGGGAAAATTCCTGCAGCAAAATTAGGCAAGGAATGGAGATTTAGAAAATCAGTTATCGATAGGTGGTTCAATCAGTACATAGATAATAAATTTTCAAAATTTCTTGAAAAGTAATCATTGTTAAAAGGCAGCTATTACAGCTAAAGAGTAAGCATGCGGCTAGGTACATCTTGCCCTGAAAATTCAGTCAGTCTATCTTCG
>CAZWFM010000466.1:0-1753 GCA_964633185.1 uncultured Bacteroidales bacterium
AACAAATCGCCAGGCACCTTCCATATAGTGATTTGTGATCAGAGCATGGACAAATAAGAAAGTTGATTCCGGTCTTCCTGCATAGAGGAAATTCTGTGCGGCAAGCAAATGTTGAAGCTTCGTGTTTTTTGTAATCGTCTGAATATAAGTCCAGGCATTTCCATGTGCAAATTTGATGTAGAAATTTTTCGGATCATAGTCAATTCGTTTTAAATTGTATAATGAAACAGAATTGGCTATATCCTTGATTTTATGTATGTACTCAATTATTGCATTTTTTTCCTTTGGAAAAATCGATTCAAGTTTTTCCTGAAATCTTAAATAGCCTGCCGGATATGCATATTCATTTTTACCGATGAGAAACCGGTCAAAGCCATCAACATCCATTTCTCTGATGTTCAGATCCCGGAAGATATTTAAATAGCAAAAAAGTTTATGTAATACTTGTTCTTTTTTCAGACCGCCAACATAATGAATTCCCGTATCGAAAGTAACACCATCTTTTTCAAACGACTGCAAACAACCTCCCGGATAAGCATTTTTTTCAACTATTGCAACTTTGAATCCTTTCTTGCATAATATATTTCCTGTGATCAATCCACCAAGACCACTTCCGATTATCACTATATCATATGTTTTGCTCATCTTTCTTCCTTTGCAGAATGTAGATCAGGTTTGATGTAAACTTTGTATTGTCAATGATCCTGATATTCAGATTGTTTTCAGTTGCAAAATGTTTTATATGTTGTCTGGAAACAAAATTAAGTTTGTTTTTTGTTTTGTTAAATCCGATTTTGGTAGATAAAAACTCACTCAGTTTGGTTCCGCGGTGACGCTTTTTGAGAGAACTATCACTATCACGAATAATGATCATTCCTTTTTTGTTCAATTTTGAAATGCATTTCCTAAGAAGAAGATGCTGATCTTCAGCTTTCATATAATGGAGAACATCACTCAGTATAAAAACATCTGATGGTTTGTAATTATACCTGCATGCATCAGCAACATAAAACTCTATGTTACAGCGATCAGCCAATTCACAATTCTTAGCCGTATGGATCTTATCTTTGTCATAATCAATGGCAAGTATCTTTCTTTCAGGAGCAACCATACTCAGTGTAAATGCCATCATCCCGTAACCGCAACCAATGTCTGTGATTGTCGCGGCAGGTGGTACAAGGGAATGGAACAATTCATAATATGTTTCAAGCCAAAGTTTTATTTTAATATAATTTTCAAGTACAGGGCCCTTATAGCTATAATTCGCAGCAATTCGATACCTGTAGTATCTTGGAATGGATTTTTCTGCAGCTACTTTCTGATATGCATTTCTCATGTGCTCACACGTACTTTTTGATGCATGATAATAGGCTCTTTTGTCACGATCCTCTATAGTAAAAGCTGTAGATTTTCGTATTGTAATTTGCCCGGAATTAATAAGAAATGAATTTCTTGGAAGTACATCGCAAGCACCATGAATTAAAAAACTCTGAACTGGAAGGTTAAGTTTTTGAGCAATAAAAAATCCTCCTTTATGAAACCGGCCGATGCGTCCATCCTTTGATCTTGAACCTTCCGGGAATACAAGGATGGAGCAACCGTTTTTAACTTGCCTTTTAATATCCGCCAAGGTCTTTTCATACCCTTTGGAAATACGAATATGACCACAATATCTTACCAGTCCTCCAAACACCGGATTATTCCAAACCCAGTCTTTGGTAAGCATTAAAATATTCGGAGAAAGAGCCAAAAA
>CAZWFM010000467.1:0-1750 GCA_964633185.1 uncultured Bacteroidales bacterium
TCAATATTTTAAAATAAAAGCAGATGCGAGCCGAAGAAACCAACACAAAAGATTTGACCTTAGCCGATCAAAAAATGCAGAAAAAGAAAAGTAATATAACGGAGAAGAGTGGCGCGGAAAAAACATTCTCATATGAAGAGTCATTAAAGAGCTCGATAGATTATTTTAAGGGAGATGAACTTGCAGCAACAGTATGGATCAATAAGTATGCTCTGAAAGATTCTTATGGAAATTTGTATGAAAAAACCCCGGATGATATGCATTGGAGACTGGCTCGTGAACTGTCTCGCATAGAACAAAAATATCCTAATCCTTTAAGTGAAGAAGAAATTTACCAGGTTCTGAAAGACTTTAAATACATCGTGCCCCAGGGAGGTCCGATGACTGGGATTGGGAATGATTTTCAGATTGCATCACTTTCCAATTGTTTTGTAATAGGAAATGATGGTCCTTCAGATTCGTATGGAGCCATTATGAAAATTGATCAGGAACAGGTTCAACTTATGAAAAGACGCGGAGGTGTCGGACATGATTTATCACATATTCGGCCAAAAGGAAGTCCTGTTTTGAATAGTGCACTTACATCAACAGGAGTAGTTCCATTTATGGAGCGGTATTCAAATTCTACACGGGAAGTAGCGCAAGACGGCAGAAGAGGAGCACTGATGTTAAGCATTTCAATTAAACATCCTGATGCTGAAGACTTTATAGATGCTAAATTAACCCCGGGTAAAGTTACCGGAGCCAATGTTTCTGTTCGCATTGACCATGATTTTATGAAGGCCATTGTGAATAATACTTCTTATTTTCAACAATTTCCTGTCGACAGCGAAAATCCAAGCCATACAAAAGAAATTGATGCCAGGGAGTTGTGGTCTAAGATTGTACATAATGCCTGGAAATCTGCCGAACCGGGCATTCTGTTCTGGGATACTATTACCAGTGAATCAGTGGCAGATTGCTATGCTGAATCAGGATACAAAACAGTTTCAACAAATCCGTGCGGAGAGATACCACTTTGTCCTTATGATTCATGCCGTTTGTTAGCGATTAATTTGTACAGCTATGTAGAAGAATCTTTCACCAATAAGGCAAAGTTTGATTTTCCTCTTTTCAGAAAACATGTACATACAGCGCAACGATTGATGGATGATATTATAGATTTGGAATTGGAAAAGGTAGATGCAATACTGGATAAAATCGGTAACGATCCGGAAGAAATCGAAATTAAAAGAGTTGAAAGAAAACTTTGGGAAAACATCAGGACCAAAGCTGAAGAAGGTAGAAGAACAGGAATTGGAATTACGGCTGAAGGCGATATGCTTGCAGCTTTAGGATTGAGATATGGAAGTGAAGATGCAACAGACTTTTCAATAGAAGTGCAAAAAACACTGGCATTGGAAGCCTACCGTTCTTCTGTATATCTGGCAAAAGACAGAGGTGCATTCGGCATTTATGACTCCCATCTTGAAAAAGACAATTCTTTTATTCAGAGATTAAAAAATGAAGATGAGAATTTTTATAAGGAAATGGTAAAATACGGAAGACGGAATATTGCACTTCTTACCATAGCACCTACGGGAACAACTAGTTTGATGACACAAACAACCTCAGGAATTGAGCCTGTATTTTTACCTGTATACAAGCGTCGCAGAAAGGTCAATCCAAATGATTCAAGTTCAAAAATTGCCTTTACCGATGAGGTGGGAGATACATGGGAAGAATACAATGTATTTCACCATAAATTTGT
>CAZWFM010000468.1:0-1747 GCA_964633185.1 uncultured Bacteroidales bacterium
GAATGGAATCACCTATGGTTGATGTATCTATAATTTGGTTTTCAAGTGCTTCGGGTGGCATAATATCTTCAAGAGTATAACTCAGAGGGCCAATGGGAATAGAAAAAGTAGGATTGTAATACATAGGATTGTTTGACCGGTTAAAGTCATCAAGGCATGCGACGGTTAGAAAACCAGCCAGGAGAAATAAACTAATAACCAGACGAATGTTTATGTTCATTTTAAATTATGGTTTCTTCAATAAAATTAATCAAAGCATGAATAATTATACTATGAATTTCCTGGATGCGATCAGAATAACCATTATGAGGAGCTCTGATTTCCACATCACAGGTTTGAGCTAGTTTTCCTCCATCATTCCCGGTAAGGGCAACAATTTTCATCTGCCTTTGTTTGGCAGTTTTTGCGGCATTGATCATGTTTTGACTGTTTCCGCTGGTACTGATAGCCAGGAGAACATCACCATTGTTTCCATGTGCCTCTAAATAACGTGAGAAAATATTTTCAAAACCAAAATCGTTAGCTGCACAAGTAATATGAGAAGGATCTGATATTGAAACAGCTGCTAAAGCTCTTCGGTCTTCCCTGAACAGACCAGTGAGTTCTTCGGCAAAATGCATGGCATCGCACATCGATCCTCCATTGCCGCAGGAGATCAGTTTGCTTCCTCTGGCTATTGCATTGGCCATAATATTACCAGCCCGTTCAAGGGCTTCAAAATTTGCCTCGTCAGAAATAAATTTTTCCAATACTTCTTTGGCTTCCAGAAAATCTTCCTTAAAATTACTCATAGATTGCAGGAGATTGATTTAATTACCAATAATAAGCAATAAACGTATAAACATCAATATTTTGTCTGCTTATGAATAAAAAATTGCGTCAGAAACTGTTTGAAATCATTTTTGAAGCGGATACTTCGGAGGGAAAGGCATTTGATATATGCCTGCTTATTATCATTGTTCTGAGTATTGTAACTGTTATGTGCGAGAGTGTGCCAACACTAAGAAAAGGCAATATCAATCTGTTCAAAAGCCTGGAATGGGGATTTACAGTAATATTCAGCATTGAATATGTTTTAAGGATCTATGTCTCGAAGAACAAATGGAAATATATATCCGGCTTTTATGGGATGATTGACTTACTGGCAATATTGCCTGCTTTCCTGGGATTATTTATTGCTGGGGCCCATGGCTTTCTCGTTATCCGGGGATTTCGTCTTTTACGAATTTTCAGAGTACTTAAAATAAGCAGGTATTCAAAGGCAGGAGAAATTCTGAGAAATGCCCTTGTAGCAAGCCGGGATAAAATAGGCGTCTTTCTTTTTGCTATTATCACTACTGTGTTGTGTATAGGAACTCTTATGTATTTGATAGAAGGTGAAGCTCATGGATTCACAAGTATCCCAAAAAGTGTATACTGGGCAGTAGTAACACTCACAACAGTTGGGTATGGCGACATTACTCCTCAAACAACAATTGGTCAGTTCTTTTCAGGATTGTTGATGATTATAGGGTATGCCATTATTGCAGTGCCTACCGGTATCATTACATTGGAAGTAGCCCGGTCAGAAAAAAAGGGAGTAAGCACGCAAGTATGTCCTGAATGCATGAAGGAGAGGCATGAAGAGGACGTAATTTACTGTAAATATTGTGGAGCCAGATTAAATGATGATTAATTTCCGGCACGATTTTTTATCATACCATAATTGGAATCAAACCAAAATTAAAAGAGTAAATTTGCATTTAAA
>CAZWFM010000469.1:0-1746 GCA_964633185.1 uncultured Bacteroidales bacterium
TTAGGGTTAATTGTGAAGATGAATCTCAGAGGAGTGTTTAGTTTTAGGTAAAAAATCCTGTCATTTAATTGGCAGGATTTTTTTTGCCTGTTTAGTGAGGAATATCATCGTTATGTAGTATTCAATATCATATTCAATCGTTATGTATAAATACAATAGCATTTGTATTTTTATTCGTGAAACTCAAATTTCAAAACCACACCTGGCCGAAGGGACAGGGAAGTGAATTGAAATTTGATATTTAATATAATATATGTTTTAAGGATTTGACATTTCAGCTGTAGGTTAATATTTGATAGGGTTTATTAGTTTTAGGTGAAGAAAGGTCCGCAAGGACCTTTTTTCTTTTTATGTTTTTGTACTGTACTACATGACAATATTTTATATGCTGTATTCGTGTTGTTGATCTTAAGATTTGTCAACTTGAATTTCTTTTTATAAGAAAATGAACATAACTTTTCTTAAAATTGCAGATATTCGGGAGCTGAAATAATATGAGTTCGAAATATAACTCGCAATAGATCAATTATTTAAAATGAGCATCTTTATGTATCTTTGAGTTTTAGTGTCTTGGTGGCATAATTACTTATTTATTCTTGCCACAAAAACACAAAAACACAAAAACACTAATCCCGATAGATATCGGGATCACCAAAATTAATATAAATAAAAACTTGAAAATCAAATGATTAAATCTTATCCTTATATCGAACTCATGTTAAAATAGGGTTGAAGAATGCAATTCACAAATATCAAATCCAAATTGATCCTTCTTTTTTTGGTTATGCTATCTGCACAAGCTGTGTTTAGCCAGGATTCGTCGTTTTATAGACTATTGGAATCATACGATGTCAAATTTTATTACCTTGATCTGGAGGTGAGTAATTTGTCAATCAATCTGGAGGGAAAGGTTGAAATCATAGCGGAGCTGGTTAAATCTGATATAGATACTCTCGCTCTTGAACTCAACCAGGAAGCAATTGTTGATTCGGTATTCATTGGGATCACAAAAGTTACTTTTATTCATTCGGATGACTTTCTTCGATTTGCTATTTTGCCGGGGTTTGAGAGAAATGATCTCATTCATATGACCGTGTTCTATAAAATTCAGGACACAGAAACAGAAAGGCGCATTGGAATTTTTAACAAGCAGAGCTCTTCAGGTACAAATGTCACGTATACCCTTTCCGAACCTTTTTATGCAAAAAGCTGGTTTCCCTGCAAACAGATCTTGACTGATAAAGCAGATTCTGTTTACATTTTTTTAACTATGGCTGATAGCCTGATGGCAGGCTCAAATGGTATTCTTTCTGATATCATAGTCCATGAAAACAATAAGAAAACATACCAGTGGAAATCATTTTACCCGATTGCCTATTATCTGTTATCATTTGCGGTAGCAGATTATATGGATTATAGTTTTATGGCTTCTGTCACTCATGAAGATTCAGTACTTGTTCAAAACTATATTTATAATGACAGTTTGTTTTTCCTGGAAAACAAAGATGATATTGATGTTACAGCTGACCTGATAGAAATGTTTTCAGAACGTTTTGGAGCGTATCCCTTCCGGAATGAAAAATACGGTCATTGTATAGGCCCCCTTGGCGGGGGCATGGAACATCAGACTATGACCACCCTGGGTAATTTTTCCTTCATTCTTGTGGCACATGAATTGGCACATCAGTGGTTTGGAGATTATGTTACCTGTTCTGATTGGCAAAACATCTGGATCAATGAAGGTTT
>CAZWFM010000470.1:0-1743 GCA_964633185.1 uncultured Bacteroidales bacterium
GAGATTGCATTACAGATATGAACAGTAAAGGTCTTAAGCAATGGAACAGCACTTACCCCGGACCAGAGATCATGAGAAATGATATCGAAAAAGGAACTCTTTACATTTGCACAGACCTGGGAATAGCAAGAGGTATGATTAATCTTTCTGATGAAACTCCCGAAGAATACAATGAGATCAAGTGGAAGGGTAAATCCGATAAAGTACTATACATTAACCGGTTTGCCGTGAATCCTATTTGGAAGGATTCAGATGTTGCTCAACAACTTCTGGCATTTGCAGAAAAGTTTGCAATAAAAAATAAATATCCGGGTATTCGATTGGATGTATTGGACAATTTTCCTGTTGAGAATACATTTTTTACTGCGAAAGAATACGCATTTGCAGGAGAATTTCATTCAACATTTCAAAAGATCCCTTACACCTGTTATGAAAAAAACCTGTGATTTTAAAATCACAGGTTTTTTTAAAGTCATCTGCATTTATAGAGTAATTGGAATTCCACGATAAAAATCAAGGATCTTAATCGCAAAAATATATTCGTATTTCGCTTGCAAAAGATCCGATACAGTTTTAATATAATTATTTTTTGCAATGTTGTATTCTACTGAATTTACTATTCCCACATTGAATTTTTGTTCTGTATAATGAAAAGATTCCTTATTTGATTTTACCGCTTCTATAGCAGAGTTATATTTCTCTCTTGCTGATACGGCATCATTATGCGCTTGTTGTATATTTTTATACAACCGTTGTTTCACCTGATCCAGCTCAAATTTGGAATCTTCCATCCGAATTCTTGCCCGGCTTATTCCGTTGTTAACTTCCCACCTGTTCAATATGGGGATGCTAAGACCAATACTTAAAGATTGCGCAATATTATCGTTAAACTGCTGAGAATAGGAATAATCTGACACACCATAGGAGGGCGAAACCACAATCTGACTGGGATTGCCCTGAATGTACCCTATTTCCTGTTCAGAAAAATCATCTGTGTTCACCAAGGTCCTCTGATCTGAGTAGCCGGTATAGATACTGCCTGAAAGATAAAGCATCGGACTGCGTTTTCCTTTCTGAACAGCCAGTTGTTTTTCATAACTTTTCAATAAATACTCAGCACTTTTAACATGAGGCAGATATTCCAGTGCATCATTATACACCAGAGAAACAGAAGGAATATTTATTGCAATGTTTGGATCAATAGTATCTGGTACAAGAATGTCAAAATTAGAAGTCGAATCCAGATCAAGCAATTGAGACAGATTCAATATGGATAGATTCAATTGATTCTGAGTATTGGTAACATTTAAATTTTCATTGGCTAATTGAGCCTGTATTTCAAGCAGATCCCCTTTTGCAACATTGCCGGCATCAACAAGTTTTTGAGTGCGATCGACCTGGAGAACTGTAACTTCTTTCTGGTTTTTTGCAACTTCAAGGAGTTCTTTTTGAAAGAGTATCTCCAGGTAAGCAGATGAAATATTGAACGTATTTTCAATTTTTTCTTTTTCAACATTTTGCACTGCAGCCAGGGATGCATACTGATTGCTCCTAATGTTATTATAATTCTGCAAACCGTTAAAAAGACTGATATTTGAAGTAACACTGTAATTATCTGACATCGAATTGTTCAAAATAAAGTCGTTGGTAAATGGGTCAATCTGACGGCCAAAACCATAATTTCTGCTAATGTTCCCGTTTAAATCCGGTAAGATATTCGTATAGGATTGGAGTAAATCAACA
>CAZWFM010000471.1:0-1726 GCA_964633185.1 uncultured Bacteroidales bacterium
AGAACCCGTAAAAGAAGGAGATGTTTTTTTCCTTCCTGCAGGAAGAGTACATGCTATCGGATCAGGAATTTTATTAGCAGAAATACAACAAACTTCTGATGTTACATATCGTATTTATGATTTTGACAGGAAAGATACAAATGGGAAATTCCGTGAATTGCGCACAGATCTGGCATTGGATGCTATTGATTTCAGCCATTATAGCTCGTACCGAACCGACTATAAAGATGAGGAAAATGAACCCGGCACCATTGTGCAATGCAATTATTTTATTACCAACTGGCTCAATCTGAATACTAAGCTTGAAAGAGATATTAATCAACTGGATAGTTTTGTTATATACATCTGTCTGGAAGGATCGTGCGAGATCATTCAGAAAAACCAGGAAAAAACAAGTATTCAGGTCGGGGAAACTGTTTTGATGCCTGCATCTGTAAGTTTATATACTATCATTCCAAAAAATAACACCAGGCTACTTGAAGTATATGTTCCCTGGAAAACGAATGAGAAATAAAAATGAACCTCTCTTCGAAGAATCGGAGCAGACTATGTATAGAAGTTCACACGTGTGTGCCCTAATACTTTGATGCAAAGGTACAAAAGGGTAATGAAAAAACATTGACTATGATAAGTTCCACAAGACCAATTCAATAAAAATTTTTATTCTTGTGCATAAAGTTGAATTCATTAAAAGTAGTCCTGATTTAAAAAGTTGTCCAAAAGACAACCTGCCTGAATATGCTTTTGTGGGGAGATCAAACGTTGGAAAATCATCTCTGATCAATTACTTATCAGAACAGAAAAGACTTGCCAAAACATCATCGCAGCCAGGTAAAACAAGATTGATCAATCATTTCCTGGTAGATAAGTCCTGGTACCTGGTCGACCTGCCCGGTTATGGTTTTGCTAGGATTTCCAAATCAGAAAGAAACAGGTTAAGCACTATGATTGAACAATACCTCCTGAACAGGAAGTCCCTGGTATGTCTTTTCCTTTTAATTGATTCCAGGCATTCACCACAAAACAGCGATCTCAATTTCATACGCTGGTTGGGAGAAAATCAGGTTCCTTTTGTTTTTTGCTTTACTAAAACTGATAAGTTAGGTTCAAACCAGCTGACAAAATCAGTGCAGTCATATAAAAAAGAACTTCTGAAAGAATGGGAATCTCTGCCTGAGTTTTTTTTATCATCGGCTACTGATAAAACCGGAAAAGATGAAATACTTGCATTTATTCAGAAAACCAATGCAAATACCAGGTGAATTATGTACTATAATTCTCAATTGTTAAAAACCGGTTCATCTTTTTCATTCGAAAGATATCATTTTTTATATCTATATTTTTACTTTTGATGGCCTAAAACACCTATAAACCTGATTTCTTTTTAGTTAATTATTTAAAATGATTCCCTTATCATTGGTTGAATTAATTTTAATGGAACTTAGACAATTGGGTATGAACCGAACTCATATACTCGGTTCAGACTGCCTTACTAATCGGCAGCCGAACGGCTTGCAGAGAAGCCAATAAATAACTCTTTGGCGGTATGTTTTTATGATGAGGGATCACTGAACACCATTAAAATTTAATACAATGTGAAGCAACAAGTACCATTACAATTGAAAAACAAATAAACAATAAAAACCAGTATTTTAGATAAAGATTTTTACAAATGAAAATTAAAGCTCCGATTAAATTTTTTGCTGGTCGTTCATCTTACTACCTG
>CAZWFM010000472.1:0-1718 GCA_964633185.1 uncultured Bacteroidales bacterium
GTAAGAATAAGCGAGGTGTTCGCTTCATCTTTCAGCTTTTTTAAAATTGTCCAAACTTCGCGACGCGCCGTAGGATCCAGTCCCGTGGTAGGTTCATCAAGCAATAGTATTTGCGGATTGTTCAACAGTGAAATTCCAAGTGCTAGTCGCTGACGTTGTCCTCCTGAGAGATTAACCACATACGACTTTCGTTTTTCCTCCAGATTCACCAGATCAATAACCTCTTCAACCCGATCGCTCCCCAGGCCATAGAAGCTGGCAAAAAGTGCTAAGGTTTCGCGCACATTCAGCTTATCGGTAAATCGTGTTTCCTGCAATGACAAACCGATAATGCGGTGTATTTCTTCGTTGTGTTTCTGCCAGTTTTTTCCGTCGATTATAATCTCGCCCTTGTCGGGAAACTGAATTCCCTCTATCATTTCAACAAGAGTGGTTTTACCTGCTCCGTTGGGTCCCAGCAATGCAAGAAATTGCCCGGGCTTTACCGAAAAGCTTAATCCGTTTACAGCCTTCACATCCTTAAACGATTTATATACTTCCCGAACCTCGACCAGCAGAGAAACCATTTTTATGGAACTTTTAATTCAATGGGTGAAATAACATTAAAATTAAACATTTTGTTTGGCGTTTTCGGCAAACACTCTTAAAATACATGTTCAAGTGGAGATCAGCATCGGTGAATGAAATAGAAAAAATGCAACAATATGGTTGAAACAGAATATTAAAATTTCGATAAATTATTCTTTATGCAAAGAAAAACTGAACCACCTTTATCAAACCTGCCTGCTGGATGACAGAAGTTAGTCCAAATTTTATACTAATCATCTTGAAAAGTAAACTAAAGCAAGAAAAAAGCCCCGGAAATTCTCCAGGGCTGAAATAAAATCAGTAATACATACTTATTGTCTGGTAAATACTTCTGGTTCTCCATCTACCGTGACGGTAAGCTGATTGCCTTCCACTTCATAAGTAGCAGTCATTGTTTCTTCCATATCCATTTCAGCAAGAGTCTCATCCCATCCTTCTTCGCCCTTACTATACCATACCAGTTGATAAGAATCATAATCGATCATTCCGACCCTAGTAACCGTTAATGTAAACTGTTCGCCGGAAACACTTAAGTTTCCTTCTATACCTGCTACTTCCATTTCTATGTCACCATAACTCATTGTCATGGACATATCAAAAGTCGATGAGGTAAGTACCAGAGTAGTAGTTATCGTATAAGAATCATCTATGCTTTCATTAACCCAGGTTCCTACGTAGTCAGGAGTATCACCTTCATCCTTGTTGCAGGAAGTAAATGTAAGCGTTAATAATGCAATGAATGCAAGTCCAATTGTAATTTTAAATTTGATCATGATATTTCAAGTATTAGATAAATAATTAATTTATTAGTGTGTTTATAGAATTTCATTTGATACAAAATTCATGTATTTATACGATAATTGCAATCAAAGGTTAACTTCATAAAGGTCTATACAGTTAAAACATTCCTGACGGAGCTATTCAAAAGATATGACATTATCCGGCAAATGCATATATAGGATTACACTTATTCATTGACCTTCGGTGGAATGCTTGTGGTAAATAGAAACATCATGAAATTGCTGTTTTCACTTGAGTATATAAGATAGTATACAGAACCGACCATACAATTTGACCCAACAACAAATACAGATAGCTGATTTTCCTGTGTCCGTAATATTTGGTATTAA
>CAZWFM010000473.1:0-1708 GCA_964633185.1 uncultured Bacteroidales bacterium
TTTCCAATCAGGCTTAAGCAGGCTTATTTATGAGCCTTATGTTCCTGTTTAATTCAATGGCTTTAAAAAATAAATTCAATAGCATATTACTCTAAAAACCAAAATCATGTACAAAACATTTGTAAACACTTTAAAGCCTGCCGGATTATTCTTAGGTGGACTTGTAATATTATTTAGCATATCATGTGTGCATCTGTCTGCACAATCTATGGATGATCCTTTTTTATGGCTGGAAGATGTGGAAGGCGAGAAACAGCTTGAATGGGTAACCTCTCATAATGAAATAACATTAGATTATATTACAAATATTGATGGATATCAGGAACGTTATGACTTCCTTTATGAAATTCTTACTTCCGAAGATAAGCGTCCATATCCCAGTATGCATGGAGATTATATTTATAATTTCTGGCAGGATGAAAAAAATCCCAGAGGGATTTGGAGAAGAATAGGATTCAATGACTATTTGGAGAGAAAACACACCTGGGAGACTATAATTGATATTGATGGATTATGCAAAGATGAAGATACCAATTGGGCATTCGAGGGATCGTATTTTCTTTATGGAAACGATACATTGTGTGCGGTTCGACTTTCAAAAGGAGGATCTGATGCTGCAGTGATCAGGGAGTTTGATTTGGGAAAAAAGGAGTTTATTGAGGAGGGTTTCTTTGTGGCTGAGGCCAAATCGGGTTTTGTATGGATCGATGAGAACACTGTTTATGTTTCAACTGATTTTGGCGAGGGGACTTTAACAAATTCAGGATATCCCCGGATAGTTAAAAAATGGAAGAGAGGCACATCAATTGCAGAGGCTGAAACTGTTATGGAGGTCTCTAAAGAAGACTTGTCTGCGGGAATGGTTGTAATTCATGCTGGTGAAATAAAACATGAACTACTTACCTCTGCAAAAGATTTTTACAATTTTGATGTATATTACGTCCGGGATAATAGCTCCATTGAATTAAACTTACCGGATAATTTCAGATTTGATATTTTTAAAGACAAGTTAATTGTTCAGCCATTGGTTGATTGGCAATTTGGTGAGCAGCTGATATTGAAAGGTACAGTAGTGTCTATTGAATTAAACTCTCTGTTAAATACTAAATATAGCTATCAGGTTATTTTGGAAAACAGGCCCGGTATGTCTGTAGAAAGTATAGATATTACCAGTGAATGTGTACTTATAAATACATTGAATAATATTAAGAGTGAATTGTTAAAATTCAGGAACAACAATAATCAATGGGAAAGCGAAGTTGTTGACCTTCCTAAGAACGGGTTAATTGAGATTATAGACGCTGATCGTAACAAGGCGAGCTATTTTTTAATATACGAATCGCCCATTCAGCCAACTACTCTTTATGTTGATGATGGAAATAGAACTGCACCTGAAAAAATCATGAGTTTGCCTGATTATTTTCATACGGAAGATATTGTTGTGGATCAGAACTGGGTTGAATCGAATGATGGTACTAACATACCTTATTTTATTCTGCATAATAAAGAAATGAAATATGATGGGAATAATTCTGTGATCCAATATGGATACGGGGGCTTTCAGATTTCAGAAAAACCTTATTATAGCGGATCAAGAGGGAAACTATGGCTTGAAAATGGAGGAGTATATGTAATTACCAATATTCGTGGTGGCGGTGAATTTGGTCCTGACTGGCATCTCTCAGCAATGAAAGATAACAAGCAGAAA
>CAZWFM010000474.1:0-1698 GCA_964633185.1 uncultured Bacteroidales bacterium
GTTAAAAATAGGCGACTTCAGTAATATAAAAGAATCAAGGAGATTTTTTCTTGAAACATTTGCAAAATACAAAGATGAAAAGAAGAAAGGCAAAGTATTATACTTTGATGAAACTGCAACACTCGATGAGAAACATATCGTGGGATTTTCAGGGGGTTCTTTCGGAGGAAAAGGAAGAGGACTGGCTTTTATTAATGCATTTATCTATAATTATGATTTTTCAGATTTAACAGATAAAATCAACATTCGTACACCAAAAACTGTCATAATCGGTACGGATGAATTCGAAAAATTCCTGGAGAAAAATAAATTGTATGATACGATCATCAAGTCGGTAAATACATATCAAACAATAAGACAACGTTTTATCGCAGGAAAATTATCAAGACAACTTGTTGAAAAACTGGAGTTCTTTATTGATCAGATTGATAAACCTATTGCTGTAAGATCTTCAAGCCTGCTTGAAGATTCTGTTTCTCAACCATTTGCCGGAGTATTTGACACATACATTCTTCCCAATGATCCGGTATATAAAAAGAATACACTAAAAAGTCTTGAAAAGGCAATAAAACTGGTATATGCTTCAATATATTCTGATGATGCAAAGGCCTATTTTAATGCCATCCATCATAAAATAGAAGAAGAAAAAATGGCCATTGTTTTGCAGGAATTGGTCGGGACTCAATATGGCGATTACTATTATCCGCATATCAGCGGAATCGCCCAATCCTATAATTATTATACAGTAGCTCATATGAATCCGGACGAGGGATTTGCTGTTATTGCGTTGGGACTGGGAACTTATGTTGTCGGCGGGAACAAAGCCTATCGTTTTGCACCGAAATATCCTCAAATTGAAACCTATACAAAAAAAGACCTGCTAAACTGTTCCCAGCTGAAGTTTTATGTATTGGATCTTGGGAAAAAGGACATTGATTATGTTAAAGAAGGAGAACTTGCATCGTTGTCTCTGATAGACATTTCGGAAGCAGAAAAACATGGTACCCTGAAACATTGTGTTTCGGTATACAATGCATCGAATGATAGATTTGAACCGGGGCTCAGCATTCAGGGGCCAAGAGTATTGAATTTTGCTGATATACTCCGGCATAATTATTTGCCTCTTGCTGAAACCATTGAAATTATGCTCAACACCATAAAAGATGCTATGGGCGCACCTGTTGAAATAGAATATGCCGTCGACCTTAATCGGTCGGGCAACAATTTACCCTCTTTTTATCTGCTTCAGGTGAAACCTCTTGTGGGCAATCAGCAAAGTTATAATGTGGATTTCAGTGCTCTGGATAAATCAAGAATGGTCCTGTATACTGAATCCAGTTTGGGCAATGGAGAAATAAATCAGATTCATGACATCATTTATATCGATCTGTCCAGTTTTGATAAAATGAAAACTTATGAAATGGTGAGGGAGATCGAATTGCTAAACAATAAAATGTATAAAAGGAACAAACAATACATATTAATAGGCCCCGGGAGATGGGGAACCAGTGACAGATTTCTTGGTATTCCCGTGAATTGGGGACAAATATCCAATGCGAAAGTAATTGTAGAAACAAGTCTTGCTGATTTTCCGCTTGATTCATCATTAGGGTCACACTTTTTTCATAATGTAACATCCATGAACATTGGATATTTTTCCGTCTGGGATTCCTCAAAAACGGAATTTGTCAGATGGGA
>CAZWFM010000475.1:0-1679 GCA_964633185.1 uncultured Bacteroidales bacterium
CCTCGTTCCCATAGCCTCTACGTGATTGTTTTACTAAGGTTACATTTCCAGTGGCCGTACTGTAAATTTCTGTGTTTTTTGGTCCCACGAAGTCAATGCCGGTATGCGTTCTTAATCGACATGTGAAAGGGTCATTTCTGGATCCGAAATATGAACTTATCCAGATATGTTTTGCACAGTTTACAGGGGTTATAGCAGGAATGTGTTCAAGTTTATCTTTTTTCTCAATAGCAGCATTCAGTATTTCATCATACGATTCTTTCTGAATGGAAACCTGTTTTTGAAGATTTTCAATTTTCAGCGATAATGCAGTTAGAATTTTCCCCGGAAAACTTTCAGGATGACCGGCATAGGGATCATGACCACCACTTCCTGCTATTCTGATATTTTTTGGCAAAGAGTCTAATTCCAGGATACCGCGGTAAATATTATCATCATAAAAATGTTTATTTTGCAGAACAGAAGAAAGACTATCCACTTTAAAACTCAGAGTTGTATATTTTGTATTAAATTTATTTATTCTCAAGTTTTGAAGGACTGCTTCCGGCGAGTTAACAAAGGAATAAAGAACAATAAGTATCAGAAAAGCGAGTATGTTGAGATAGACAAATTTTAAAAGACCTCGTAAAATTCTTTTACCGACCGGATTCTTTACTTCTACATAAGATAATGTATCCGTATTAAAACTATATTTCTTTTTTTTTGAAATCAATTGAAATATAAGATGTTTATAGCATTTGATGCGAGTTGCAACAAATCTATAAGAAAAAAATTAGTTTTACAAACCCTTTTCTGTGACTAATGTTAATAAATTAGCAGTTAATTCAATTAAATAAGTGAGGAAAGTCAATGAATTCTAAATCAGTTCGTAAGAAATTCTTCGAATTCTTCAGCTCGAAAGATCATAAAATAGTTCCTTCTGCACCCATGATTATTAAGGATGATCCTTCCCTGATGTTTACAAATGCAGGGATGAATCAGTTCAAGGAAATATTTCTGGAACATGCAGTAGCAAAGGATCAGAGAGTGGCCAATACACAAAAGTGTCTCAGAGTATCAGGAAAACACAATGATCTGGAGGAAGTTGGTCATGATACCTATCATCATACGATGTTTGAAATGTTAGGAAACTGGTCGTTTGGTGATTATTTTAAAAAGGAAGCGATTTCCTGGGCCTGGGAATTTTTGGTTGATGTTATGAAAATTGACGGTAACAAACTTTATGTAACTGTTTTTGGAGGTGATAAGAATGATAACTTACCTCCTGATGATGAGTCAATTGAATTCTGGAGAGCACATCTGCCGGAAAACAGGATATTGAAATATTCAAAAAAAGATAATTTCTGGGAAATGGGTGATACAGGGCCTTGTGGACCTTGCTCAGAAATTCACGTCGACTTAAGGGAGAACAATGGAAGAAAACAAAAAGACGGTGCTCTGCTTGTAAATAAAGGGCATTCACAGGTAATAGAAATTTGGAATCTTGTATTTATTCAGTACAATCGCAAATCGAACGGTAATTTGGAAAAACTTCCCAAAAAACATGTTGATACGGGAATGGGATTTGAAAGGCTGTGCATGGTTTTGCAGGGAAAAAAATCAAGTTATGATACGGATATTTTTGAGAGCCTGATAAAAAAAGTGGAGGAATACTCAGGTATTTCCTATGGAGAAAAAGA
>CAZWFM010000476.1:0-1673 GCA_964633185.1 uncultured Bacteroidales bacterium
CCAGACCGATAACAACAGCAAATAATCCTCCCGGCCCGTTTAATAATCTCACAAAGCCAATGGTGGTTGATCTGATAGGATATAATTATCATCACAACGAATACAAAGAATTTTTAAACAATTTCCCCGGTGAAAAATTTATCGGAGCCGAAACAGCTTCCGCTCTGGCAACACGCGGACATTATTCTATGCCTTCCGACACCATAAAAAGATGGCCCTATAGCTGGGATATACCTTTCACTGATGGAGAACCTGATAATACGGTCTCGGCGTATGATCATATCAGTGCGCCATGGGGTTCAACCCAGGAAGAGGTATGGAAGGTCATTAAAAAATATGATTTTCTATCCGGAATGTACATTTGGACCGGGTTTGACTATTTGGGAGAACCCACTCCGTATGGGTGGCCATCAAGAAGTTCCTATTTTGGGATCATAGATCTCGCAGGTTTTCCAAAAGACACTTATTATCTATATAAAAGTGAATGGACCAATGAACCTGTGCTTCATGTATTTCCGCACTGGAACTGGAATGCAGGAGATACGATTGATGTTTGGGTATACTTCAATTGTGATGAAGTGGAATTGTTCCTGAATGGCGAATCACAGGGAACAAAAAGAAAAGAAGGAGATGACCTGCATGTGTTCTGGCGACTTCCGTTTGAGCCGGGGACATTGAAAGCGGTTGGCAGATCTGATGGTAATGCAGTACTTGAACAAACCATAAAAACGGCAGGAAAACCTGCAAAACTTCTGGTTACAGCCGACAGAAAAAGCATTCAGGCCGATGGGAGGGATCTATCCTTTGTTACAGTGGATATACTTGATGCAGAAGGGAACCTGGTTCCCGGAACCGATAATCTTGTCCATTTTGACATTGAAGGAAATGGATTTATTGCAGGTGTTGATAATGGCAGTCAAACAAGCCATGAATCTTTTAAGACAAGTTACAGGGAGGCATTTAACGGGAAATGCCTGGCAGTAATACAATCATCAGGGAAACCCGGAAAGATCATTCTGAAAGTCAAATCAGAAGGTTTAGAAGATGCAACTGCAACAATTCATGCAAGATAAGAATTGAAATAAAGTAATAAAAGATCGCCTGGCAATACGTAAGTACAGGTGACCTTTTTTGTATTCGTTTTGCAGGACTATTTCCGGATACTATCACAGGTTTCTGAATTCTTGATTCAATAAATACCAGATTCAGGTCATAATCTTCTGTGAATATCTGATCTTGAAGCTCAATGTTTTTCTCACTACTTTCACTTTAAATATTTTTGAATTGGAATTTTGACTGCATCTCATCAGGATAAAATAGAATCAAAATACGAAGAATTATTTCGCACGTATTTTTCTTCACTGAGCTATTTTGCGCAGAAATATATTCCCGATCTTGATACCTGTAAAGAGATCGTACATAATGTATTCATTAACATCTGGGAAAAACGGATGGAATTTGATTTTGAAAAACCGGCGAAATCTTACCTGTTTACTTCGGTTTACAATCGTTGCATGAATTTCATAAGGGATAATAAGAAATTCAAATCAGATCTGGATATCAGTGAAGTCCATAATTACTCTGATTTTTCTCAGCTCTCGGATGATATAGAGGCAACAGAGCTGGAAAGTAAAATATGGCAGGTGATCAATTCATTGCCTGAAAAATGCAGA
>CAZWFM010000477.1:0-1665 GCA_964633185.1 uncultured Bacteroidales bacterium
TTCAATAATTCCTCCACGCAAAGCATTTGTTTTAATTCTGATTGCTCTGTCCAGTACAGGGCTGTTCATTTTGCAATTATACACAAAAACATCTGAGCATCCTCCTGAAATTTCACTGCCAATAACCACTCCTCCATGTCCGCTTTGCATCTCACAATTCCTGATGATTATATTTTTTGAGGGAATATTCCATTTTCTGCCGTCATTGTTTCTTCCCGATTTTATGGCTATACAATCATCGCCAGTATTAAATGTGCATTCTTCAATCAAAATATTTTTACTCGATTCGGGATCAAAACCATCATTATTAGGCCCTTCACTATTTGCATGATAACGGCGAACAGTAATGTTCTCTGATAACAAAGGGTGAATTAACCAGAAAGGAGAGTTGGTAATTGTTATGTCTTCAATGAGAATGTTTTTGCATTCATAGAACTGAATAAACGGAGGACGTAAATTATGACCTTTACCCAGTATTCGCTTTTCCAAAGGTATTTGTTGCTCTTCAAACTGCATCAATAGTATTCTTCCTCCGGGACAGTTTTCATCATCTGTATTTACAGTGTTTCCAATAGCCTTTTTTGCTTTCCATTGCCACCAGTGAGCAGTATCTGCTTGTCCATCAAGAATTCCCTTACCGGTAATGGCTATATTTTCCTGTTGATAAGCATAAATCAATGGTGAGTAGTTGTAACAATCAACTCCTTCCCATCGGGTAAGCACAACAGGCAGATAGTCTTCCGGGTCGGTAGAAAATTTTAATACCGCTCCTTCTTCCAGGTGGAGATTTACATTGCTCAACAGAGTTAATGGGCCTGATAAATATTCACCTTTGGGAACGATGACTTTCCCACCACCATTTTCAGAGCATGCTTGTATTGCTTTATTAATGGCTTCGGCATTATTCGTTTTTTTATCGTCTTTAGCACCAAAATCAGTAATATTAAACTCCTGGTCTTTAAAATCCGGCTCTTTTATCTGATCAAGAATTTCATCAATCCTGTCCCATTTTTGACTGGCGTCCTGACTTACAACATGGATTTGCCAGCTTAGAAAAAGAAACAGAAAAAAATGACGAAAAACATATTTCTTTTGAAATCTGTCTGATTTTAGTTTCCAAATTTTCATTTGAATTCTCTATAATAGATTAGTTATTTATTTTTTGGATCAATGGAGGATGATTCAGTGTTTGAGAATACTGATCGAGGCAATTCATAAAATCTTCCTTTGTTTTTATTCCTTCCGGTTCTTTTTCCCATGCAGCCAGAAAATAATACTCCAATTGATTGTTGTTTGGCTTGAATACCAGAACATGACTATGTTCATCTTCAACCAATTTTAAATAATCCTCATTTTGATAAAGAATTGCCATTCCCAGCATATCCCCGGCCAGACTTTGCTTACCCCAGGTAGCCAGATAATTCCAGCCTGTTTCATTAGGCCCCGGGATGAGTTCTGTACTGTCTGATTTTACGATCCCTGTGCATAAATTTCTTAAAACTCCATCATACCTGATTGTATAATTTGTTGCCCTTGATCCGGCTTGAATAGAAAGTGAAGTATGAAGATCAACCGATGTGCTGTCAATTTTCCAGCCGTAATAATCAATGAGAATTTCCGAATACAAATTGCCATTCTCTTTTATAGTACAATAGACACTATCTG
>CAZWFM010000478.1:0-1665 GCA_964633185.1 uncultured Bacteroidales bacterium
CAAAGACATTGCATATTCAAGGAAGATACTCATTTCTTATATCGAACTCACGTTACTTAATAATCTGTACATTGCATGTTTTAAAGAAAAACAACAAACAAAATCCGTCTGATTTTGTTATTTTGGAAAAGAAATAAACTTAATGATTATGGCTTATACTCTGGAAATTGGAAATCAGGCCCCCGACTTTCATTTGAAAGCAACAGATGGCAATTATTACAGCCTTTCTGATTTTAATGATTCAATTTTTTTGGTGATTTTTTTTACCTGCAATCATTGTCCTTATGTATTGGGTTCAGATGAAGTCACAAAACAAACTGCACTGAAATACAAAGATAAAGGTGTCAGGTTTGTAGCAATTAATTCAAATAGTCCTAATACCTACACTGAGGACGATTTTGATCATATGGTCAAAAGGATGAAGCAGTATTCGTTTCCCTGGATTTATTTATACGATGAATCACAGGAGACCGCATTGAAATATGGAGCTTTACGAACTCCTCATTTTTATGTCTTCAATAAAGACAGGAGGCTTGTTTACACCGGGAGAGGTGTTGATAATCCAAAAGATCCTTCCCGTATAACTGTAAATGATCTGGATCGCACACTGGCTGACTTGACAGAAGGTCGGAGCATAAGTGTAGACAAAACCAATCCTATAGGATGTAATGTAAAATGGGATGGTAAGGATGCTCACTGGATGCCTGAGGAAGCAGTTGATCTGGTCTGATGATTTTCGCAACACTTATTTTCTGCAGATAGTAACATTTTTACGTTATCTGTCGTTAAAGCAGTATGAATCTATCTTTAACTGGTTTTTTATCAGTATCTTTGATGAGCTTACAATAAGCTTTTATAGAAGTATTGTTAATTAATCATTTGGTTTTAGATTATTTAGGTTGTAATTTGAATATGTAAATTATGATGATCGTGAAACCTCTATGTTTTTGTAAAACTCACAAGCAAGAATAAATAGAATCATGAAAACATGGAAGTTTCCTGTCTGCCAGCCACAGGTTGGTAAACCCTCCAAAGGCGGGTAAACCGGCAGGCAGGTATCAGACTAATAATAATAAATTATATAGTGATGAAACTCATATTATTTCTAACAGCACTTTCGGGCTTGGTTTTACTGAATAGCTGCAATTTTTTTGAAGAACATCCTCTTTTTAATAAAGGACCTGACTCCTTGTTAAATATGCCTGTTATTGAACCTGAGCCAGAGGTCATTGATACAAATGCAATCTTACCGGAAGAATCGGTAGTAGTTGAAGAACCAGTCAGGCCAAAACCTCAAACAGGATATGGCAATGACAGATATTTTATGATAGTTGGCAGTTTTCAGAATCAAAATTTTGCAGAATTGTATGCTGAGAAAATTCAGGAGATGGGATATCAATCTCAAATTATCGAGGCTTCAAATGGTTTCTATAGAGTGTCGGCAAAATCATACAATAACTTTCAACAGGGTGTTAGTGAGATTGATAAATTCAGGGCATCTGTTACAGCAGGAGCGTGGCTTCATGTTCGATAAATGATATTGATAAAAGAAGAAGAGGCGTTCCTAATTTTAAAGAGCGCCTCTTTTTTTATCTTTCTGATAAGAATATTTTATTCGTGAGACTAAAATTTCATGAGTTAGCGAGATGAAATTTTCTAGTCGAA
>CAZWFM010000479.1:0-1658 GCA_964633185.1 uncultured Bacteroidales bacterium
CAATCCCCCTACCGTCCCAGAAAACAGTTGAGTTTTCAAGCTAACGGGAGTATATTAGCATTCAAGCTCCTTGATAAGGCCGGTTCACGCAATGGTGCATAAAAGCCCGGGCGCAATCAAGGTCCGAATGTAAAAAGTTATGATTCCTTATGAACTGTAACTTGGGTTTGAGTTAAATGGCGATACTTTCAATAGTAATCCCGATCGGAATAATATCAAAGTATTAGAATTACATTCCTTGGAGCATTTATTAAACTAAAAATGCAAAAATGAGTAAGAAGACAATGAGTTTAGAGGTTGTCAACCCCAATGCTGCAGGAATAGACATAGGAAGCCGTAGCCACTGGGTTGCCATCGGGCAGGACGCCCAGGATGTAAAAGAATTTGGCGTGTATAGTGAGGATAATGAAGCCTTGTGCAAATGGTTACTGGAAAATAAAATCACAACAATAGCCATGGAAAGCACCGGGACTTACTGGCAGAACTTATTTTCCACCTTAGTTTCACATGGTTTTGATGTAATTCTTGTTAATGGAAAACAAACCAAGAATATAAAAGGAAAAAAGACCGATATCAAAGATTGCCAATGGATACAGAAGTTGCACAGTTTGGGATTGCTTAGCAGTAGTTTTTTACCCGACAGCACTACAGATGTAATTAGGACATATTCAAGGCACAGGCAAAACCTGATACAACAATCCTCCCGCACAGTATTGAAGGTACAAAAATACTTACGACTTATGAATATGCGTTTAGATGTAGTTGTAAAAGATATTGTAGGACTAACTGGGACTAAAATCATTTCTGACTTTATCGCGGGTGAAAGATCAGGAAAAAAACTTGCCATGAATAGACACTATAACTGTAGAAAACCGGAAGAAGAAATAGCCAAAGCACTTCAGTATAATGGTCGAGAGGATTATATGTTTGCCCTAAAGCATGAGTGGAATACATATTTGCACATACAAAAACAGATCGAAGAAGTTGACGCTGAGATAAAGAAATTACTTGAAGAGATAATTGACAAAGACGACAATAAAAAACAGCACGTGGCAAGTAAAAAGAATTATAAACGCAAGAACAAGAACACTATTAAGGGAACAGATATGAACCAGATTGCTTATCAATATTTTGAAGGTGTAGACTTAATGGAAATTGAAGGTGTCAATGATGCAACAATTATGGCAATAATCAGTGAAATAGGATTAGTAGGGATAAGGAAATTTGGAGCATCAAAACAGTTTACGGCATGGTTACGACTTGCTCCAAATAATAAGATTAGTGGCGGTAAAGTATTAAGTCACCATCTACCAAAAGGGAGTAGCCGTTTAAAGATAGCCTTTCGTAATGCAGCCAATGCAATCGGGAATCAGAAAGAGGGACATTTGGCAGATTTTTTCCGTAAGATTAATTATAAAAAGGGAAGGGCTACAGCGGTGAGTGCAACAGCAAGAAAGCTTGCCGTAATAATCTGGAATATGTTGGTGAAAGGAGAATCATACAATCCTCCAACTAAATATATGTACCTTGACGAAAAAAGAAGGCTCGGTTTAGTAAAAAGAATTAAAAAACAAATTGATAAATTTGAAATTAATCCCGAACAACTCGGATTTGCAACTACTTGATTATATGGAATGTAAGTTTGACGTTAGTCGGAA
>CAZWFM010000480.1:0-1646 GCA_964633185.1 uncultured Bacteroidales bacterium
CCGATATTCTGATGATGTATACAAAATTTAACGGGCGCAGAAAACCGGAAATGATTTCGCCTGATACGTATAGCCTGATTCATTATCGTGAGGCTGAAAAGGTAGTAGAGGATTATAATGAACTTGCTGAAAAAGCCGGAAAAATATATGATATTTTGCCTCCTGAACAAAAAGATGCCTATTATCAACTGGTATTGTTTCCGGTTCTTGCATGTGCAAATCTGAATGAGTTGCATGTTACAGTCGGGAAAAATCACTTGTATGCAGATCAGGGTAGAATTGCCGCAAATCAATTGGTTGGTAAAGTTGGAGAATTGTTTGCAATGGATACATTGCTGAGAAATTATTATCACAATACTCTTTCGGGAGGAAAGTGGAACAATATGATGAATCAGACACACATAAGCTATACGTATTGGCAGCAACCCGAAAAAGACATATTGCCTGAAGTGAAAACAGTGAATCCTGTGGGCAAATCGAAAATGGGTGTGGCTATAGAAGGTTCATCAAGCTGGTGGCCGAAAGAAAAAGAACAAGCCATCATGCCTGAATTTGATAAATATAACAGGCAGAAACACTACATCGAAGTGTTTAATCGGGGAACAAAGCCATTTGATTTTCAGATAAAAACAGGCGAGCCATGGCTTATTGCAGGTCAGGTAAAGGGAGTCGTTAATGATCAGGTGAAGATATGGATTGAGGTAAAATGGGATGATGTACCTGAAGGTTTGCAACGGGTTCCGGTTGAAATATCAGGTCCCGAAGGCAAAGTTATTTCTGTGTTTGCGGATGTAAGAAATCCTGAATTTCCAAAAAGAGATCAAGTGAAAGGTCATGTGGAAAGCAATGGCTATGTTTCTATTGAGGCTATAAACTATTACAAGGCCATTGAAAATGAAAATATTCAATGGCAGGTAATTCCGGATCTGGGTCGCACGGGTTCGGGAATAACTCCATTTCCTGTAACTGCTTCCCCTGTCTCGCCCGAAGGTGATTCACCCCGACTGGAATATAAGGTACATTTGTTCGATACGGACACCGTGAGTGTGATGGTGTATGTGGCTCCGACATTGAACTTCACCGCAGCAGAAGGTCTCAAATATGCTGTTTCCTTTGATGATGAAGAACCTCAGGTTGTGAACATACATGAAGGGGATACTGTTCCCGACTGGAAGTACCCCGACTGGTGGAACAATGCAGTAACCCAGAATATTAAAATACTGACTTCAGAACACCGGGTGGACAAATCAGGTGAACACGTTCTGAAATATTGGATGATGGATCCGGCAATAGTCCTTCAGAAAATTGTGATTGATGCCGGAGGACTTAAACCGAGTTACCTCGGTCCACCAGAAAGTTTTTACAGACTGGAGGAATAGTATAGTTGAGTAGTTGAGTAGTTTAGAAGTTTAGGGTTACTGGTTACTTGTTCTGGGTTATAGGAATGATAAATCGATGAACTGGTGAATCGATTAAATGAATCTAATCATCCGGCATAATGCCTGTTAAATAATTTCAGATGATCATTGCTGTATAGTAAATTTAAAGAATACACCCTGACCGCGTGTCGCTGAAGCTATAGCGGAGGAGCAAGGGGTGTGATTATTTAAGCCCGGGGCGAAACCCCGGGAACAGGATACAGGATA
>CAZWFM010000481.1:0-1645 GCA_964633185.1 uncultured Bacteroidales bacterium
CAAAACACAAAACACAAAACACAAAACACAAAACACAAAACACAAAACACAAAACTCAAAACTCTAAACTCAAAACTCAAAACTCAAAACTCAAAACTCTAAACTCTAAACTCTAAACTCAAAACTCTAAACTCTAAACTACCATGCGTATTACTTACTATCAGATAAATGCATTTACCGGAGATTATTTTCAGGGTAATCCGGCAGGAGTGTGTCTCCTGGAAGAAGAATTGGATGCTCATTTGATGCAACATATTGCCAGGGAGAACAATTTATCCGAGACAGCCTTTGTTGTTGAGAAATCCGGGCAGTTTACCATCAGATGGTTTACTCCTTCGGTTGAAGTTGATTTATGCGGGCATGCAACACTTGCTTCAGCAAAAGCAATCTTCGAATTCACAAACTGCAAAAAAAAGACCATTCGGTTTCATTCAAAAAGCGGTCTGCTGGAGGTAATGAAAGAGGAAGATCTGTACAAAATGAATTTTCCGGCTGATACAATTCAACAAGCTGTTCTTCCGGCATCAATTCAGAAAGCTTTTCACCAAACCGCAGAGGAAGTATTTATGGGAAAAACAGATTATTTGCTGATCTTCAGGAACGAAGAATCTGTTCGTGAGGCGAATCCTGATATGAAAATACTTGAAAAAAGTGATGGGAGAGGTGTAATCATAACTGCCCGGGGAACCAAGGCGGACTTCGTTTCAAGATTTTTTGCACCCCAGTCCGGTATACCCGAAGATCCGGTAACGGGTTCGGCTCATACGACTTTGGTACCCTATTGGAGTAAGCGGTTAAACAAAAAAAAATTGATTGCACATCAATTGTCGGAAAGAGGAGGAGAGCTGCATTGTATAAACCTTGCCGACAGAGTGGAAATTGCAGGAAAAGCTCTTTTGTATCTTGAAGGTCATATTATTGTATAATTTCCAATGTCATTATCTATATCAACCAAAATTTCACCAGAGATGCAAAACAATTATGTTCACGGATATACGAAACTCGAAACAGCACGACTGAATGACCAGGCCGGTACCTTAAGTTCAATACTTCATCATGATTCGATATTTCCTGAAGGATCGAAGGTTTTGGAAGTTGGTTGCGGTGTCGGTTCACAGACAGAAATACTTTGCAGAAAGAATCCGGGCATTCACCTGACATCAGTTGATATTTCGGCCGAATCCCTTGAACTTGCTAGAAATAGATGCAACGATTCAGGATTTTTCAATGTTGAATTTAAACAGGCGGATATCTTTCATCTTCCGTTTGAAAAAAACAGTTTTGATCATATTTTTATTTGTTTTGTACTTGAACACCTGTCAGATCCGGAGAAGGCTCTGATGGAACTGAAAAAAATGCTTAAACCGGGAGGAACTGTTACAGCTATTGAAGGTGACCATGGATCGGCATTCTACTTTCCACCCAGCGAATACGCCCAGATGACCATTGATTGCCTTGTTGAACTTCAGGCAAAAAAAGGTGGGGATGCACTTATTGGCAGAAGACTTTACCCTCTTTTTCAGGAAACAGGTTTTTCTGATATAAGAGTATCGCCAAGATTTATTTATGCTGATACCAGTTTGCCTGAAATGGTGGACGGATTCACAAAAAAAACCTTTATTGCCATGGTAGAAGGCATTAAGGA
>CAZWFM010000482.1:0-1641 GCA_964633185.1 uncultured Bacteroidales bacterium
TACTATGAAAAGGTTTGTCAACAGGATGTGTAACAAGTGTACATTCACTTTCTTTCTTTTTATGAAAATTCATTAGCTTCTCAAGATCCATATTCATCATGATCCCCTCATGGATGAGAATGATGTTTTCTCTGCTTTCATCTCCGCGTGATTCAAAAGAATGGTTATTGTGAATGTAATTGATTTGAACTCCGAAATCTTCACCCTGCCCAAAATAGCTCTCAATTTCTTGTCTGTATTGATTGTCAAGGATATAGATCTCATTGATATTGTATTTCTTGAATAGCTTTATCTGATGGTGAAGAATGGGTATTCCACCAATTTTAACCATGGAAGGTGATGTCTTTTGTATCAAGACATGTTTTTCATTTTCCTTTTTTACTGTAATCAGTAAAGTTTTCACCCGAAGAAGAAATATTTTTAACAAAGAAAAAGAAAAAATTGGGGTTGAAAAGAATGTCGGGAAATTATATGGCTAAAAAAAGCATTTCAATATCGACCGGTATACTCTGGTGGCAGATTTTCCTGCAGCAATATTAATACATATTTATCGATGGGAAAACTTAATTCATCTTTGTTTAAATCTTCTATTTTCTTATATCTGAAAGAAACCTGTTCTGTTGTTTTATCTGTAAAATCAAATGGTTTTGATGTTATTCTGAATTTTTCCGGACCAGGAAAACCGGCGAGGTAATAAATAGAAATGAGTTGCTGGTTTGTGTGAAATTTTGATTTTTGATAAAAATCGGTTGTATAAAAATGACGCATAACATTTATCTCCTGTCCGAATTCTTCGACAGCTTCACGTTTAAGACAATCAATCGTTCCTTCACCAGGCTTAAGTCCTCCTCCCGGAAATTTGGTCATATAGATGCCAAAACGGTATTCATCAGCAAGAAGGATTTCCTGATGTTTATTGATGAATAATCCATAAACTCTAATATTAAAGGTATTTATTTGTTGCATTTTGAGCTGGTTAATGTATAGAAACATCAATATATTGCTTTATTCCAAAAAGATCTTCCGGTTCAAACCAGGTGATGGTCCTATCGCGCCTGAACCATGTAAGTTGCCTGCGGGCATATGCTCTGCTATGATTTTTGATTTGCTCAATTGCTTTTTCAAGTGATGATCTTCCATCAATATACGCAAACAACTCCTTGTAACCAACAGTATTTAAAGGAGTTAAGTCTTTATACATATACAATGACTGAGCTTCTTTCAACAATCCTTCTTTCATCATCCGATCAACTCTTTCATTGATTTTGTTATATAGAATAGCTCTATCTGTATTGAGTCCGATTTTCACTATTTCAAAAGGTCTTGGTACTTTCTCCTTTTTCAGGAAAGAGGAATATGTTTTGCCCGTCATTTCAAATATCTCAATAGCTTTAAGAAGTCGTTTCGGATTATCCTTATCTACATCCAGGAAATATAGGGGATCATTTTTTTTTAAATATGATTGAAGGTATTCCAGCCCTTTTTGTTTGTGCAAATACTGCCACTTCCTCCTTACGTTCGGATCTATTGTCGGTAATTCGTCAATTCCTTCACATACTGCGTTGATATACAATCCTGATCCTCCTGACAAAATAATTGTATTTTTCTTAGTAAAATAATGCTGAAGAAAGTTCAGGACTT
>CAZWFM010000483.1:0-1614 GCA_964633185.1 uncultured Bacteroidales bacterium
AATGTTCCCGTTTAAATCCGGTAAGATATTCGTATAGGATTGGAGTAAATCAACACTTGCCACTTTCGCCTGCAGCTCCTGTCTTTTTATTTGCAAATTATTAGCATGTGCATAATTAATACAATCTTCCAGTGTCCATTTTTTTTGTGAAAATGCCTGTACCTGAACAAATGAAATCAAAAAAAGGAGCAAATACTTAATTTTCATGGTATTACTATTTTATGTATTGATATGAATTATTTTTTATATTCCCCACAGAAAGCATAACTTCTTCATAATTAACTTATTTTCATTGCTTTTCGTATGTTTTCTGTCACAATATGGCCATCAAACAATTGAATAATTCTATGAGCTTTATCAGCATCAGCCGGTGAGTGGGTGACCATTACAATGGTTATTCCGTCAGCATTTAACTGCGATAACAAATTCATTATTTCTTCTCCGTTTGCCGAATTTAAGTTCCCTGTTGGTTCGTCGGCAAGTATAAGCTTTGGTTTGGATATTATTGCCCTTGCGATTGCAACCCGCTGTTGCTGTGCTCCCGAAAGTTGCTGAGGATAATTTCTTTTTCTATGTGAGATCTTGATCTGATCAAGAACCTCGTAAACCCTTTTGCGCCTTTCAGACGCTGATACTCCCATATACAGTAAAGGCAATTCGATGTTATGATATACAGTGAGTTCATCAATCAGGTTAAAACTTTGAAAAACAAATCCTATATGCCCCCTTCGTAATTTTGTCCTTCTTAATTCATTCAGTTGTGACACTTCTTCATTATCAAACCAGTATTTTCCTGAAGTTGGGCGATCCAATAAACCAAGAATGTTAAGAAGGGTGGTTTTGCCACAACCCGAAGACCCCAGAATTGCAACAAATTCACCTTCCTCAACCGCAAGATTCACACGGTTTAAAGCAATGGTTTCGATTTCATTGGATCGGAAAGTTTTTGTAAGTTCCTCAGTACGTAACATATTTTTTATTAATTCATTTCCACTGTTTTACTTTTTCATTTATCGTGCCATAGATATTATCTTATTGTTTTTGTGAATCTTACATAATTCATTTCAAGAAAAGGTTGTACGAAAATGCTACAAAAACAGTACGATTTCGAACAATTAAAAATTAATACCTACATTTGTTATGTGCCTGTTTACTCAGAATGACAAACTTCATATTTTCATTATATGATCGAAAAATTAGGAAAAATACTGGCAATTGACGACAATGAAGATATTCTTTTTGCTTTAAAGTTGTTACTGAAATCAAATGTTGAAATAATTACCACTGTTAGTAATCCTAAAGAAATGCCGGATTTGTTGAAAACAGAAGATTATGATGTCATTCTTCTGGATATGAATTTTACTAAAGATGCCAGTAGTGGTCAGGAAGGATTTGACTGGCTAAAGAGGATATTGGAAATAGATCCGAATGCAGTTGTTGTATTCATTACAGCATACGGTGATGCCGAGAAAGCAGTAAAAGCAATAAAAGCCGGGGCAACTGATTTTGTTTTGAAACCATGGCAAAATGAAAAGTTACTTGCAACCCTTTCTTCGGCTTTAAAACTCAGAAAATCAAAACTTGAAGCCGGGCATTTGCGATTCAGACAAAAAG
>CAZWFM010000484.1:0-1611 GCA_964633185.1 uncultured Bacteroidales bacterium
ATGAAAAATCTTCGGGAGTATTCTCCAGTAGTTCTGTTAAAATCTTAACTGCTTCGACGTTTTTATTCAGCTGTATCAAATAATCGGCTTTCAGTTTTAATAAACGTTCCGAATCCGGACGAATAGAGATAGCATTATTTATTTCATTAAGCGCCAATTGAAATATCTCTTCCCGGAAGTAGACCTTACTGTTCAACTCATACAAATATGCATCATCCAGTCCCTTATTCAGATTGGCTCCGATTATTTCATGGGCTTTCTTATAATTCGCTTTGGAGGTATAATAGTTAATCTCTTCCTTAATTTTATCTTCCTCAGATAGTATATCTTGTTGCCAGAGAGAAAACCATTCCCGGGTATTATGCAGTACCCTGAAAATCTCTTCTTTTTTAATTTCACTAACATCTGGATGTGCTGAATTTTCCAGGTATTTTTCCAGATAATCGGTTGCTTCATGCAAAGAACCGGCAGAAACATTCAGCCTTGCCATCCAAAGATAAGCTTCTGCAAAGCCTGCCTCAATTGCCAAACCAAGATCAGATCGGGCAGCCGTGTAATTTTTCAATTGATATTGTGCAATACCACGATAGTAAGTACATTTCTGATCGTACTTGCCGTAGTTATTTATAACCTGATCAAAAGCTGTAACCGCTTCATTATAATTCCCCGATTCATAAAGACCAAAAGCATGAATGACATCTTTTTCGAGGGTCTGAGCTTCGGGAAAAGAGTGAATTAAAAGTAGTATTGAAATTACCAGAATAGATCTTTTCATTCTGCTTTAATATTATCATCACCTGAATAAACATGAATAAAACCTGTTAATGTGTGCATAATCAGGCCGGTTATCCTTGGCTCATAAACATCACATGTATAATAATAAACACCCGAACTGACCAATTTTCCATTCGCCTTGTTTCTTCCATCCCAGTTGATGTCTGGATGATCCGTTCTGAATATCTCCTTTCCATACCTGTTAAAAATTCTCATATTTACCTGTTTTACATAATCGTTCAGATTCCATGAAGTGTAGATATCGTTTATTCCATCACTATTAGGAGTAAAGACATTTGGCAGATCGTAATAACCACAGATATTATAAACACAAAACGGGATCATTGGACTTTCATTGTAAAAAGAATCGATGGCTGTAACGGAATAACATTTTTCAATCGTATTTTCCGGAGGATCGGTATATTCAAAAACACTATTTGGCAAAGTATCAAGTACCAGGAATTCTCCATACAAAGAATCACGGCTATAGGCGATATAGGCTATTATATCATCATCTTCACAATCTTCAGGATTGCTCCAGGTCAGGAAGTTGTATGCGAAAGTACTATCATTATATACATCGCATTCGGAAGTAACGACCAGGTCGGGCGGACACGGAGGCACCGTATCAACAGGTATTCCCGTAGCCAAATGGGAAGTGTTTTGCACATTGTAAATCCTCTCATAAACAGGACGCACTCCATCACCTACAGTCCTGTAAACATATTCCCTGTTGTTTTTCAATCCTGAATCAATGAATACAGATCCTTCGGTTATGCCTATTGATTCAAAGGTTTCAGTTGTACTATTTTTTCTGAACACTTCATATTGTTGATT
>CAZWFM010000485.1:0-1611 GCA_964633185.1 uncultured Bacteroidales bacterium
TTACACAAACAGAAGATGCGGATTATTGTTCCAATTGCCCTTACAACCTGATCTGCTCAATAAAAACCGGATAGTTTTTGTTTGCTTTTCTGTCTTTCATGTATTTAGGTAGTTAATGTCAATGCAATTCAACCGGCAATGTTCGCTGTGAGTATAAAAGTGATAAGAAAAGGCATAGACTGATTCTGTACTGATACTTCAACTGGTTTTCCTGACAATGAAAGAGAATTGGACAAATTTGTTATATATAGAAATCAAACAGTAAACTTTAATTTTCGTGCAAATGAGAATTGTTTTCTTATTTTTATATTTTTAACGACACGGATAACCAATTCCTTATCAAATGGAGATAAGACTTTTTAAAAACTGGTGGCTAATGACACTAAAGGGTGTTCTGGCTATCAGCTTTGGCATTATTGTGTTAATTCGTCAGTATCCTCTTATAAGAAGTTCTCTGGCAATAAGCTTTGGCATTCTTGTGTTGGCATCCGGAGTAATGATTATTACCGGGGCATTCCTGCACAAAAAGGACAGTCCGCGATGGACATGGTGGCTGGTTGAAGGGATACTGGATATTCTGATCGGGGCATTTTTTGTTTTTAAACCCGAGCTGGCAAAAGCCTTTTTTCTTATTTTTCTCGCTTTTTGGGCATGTGTAACAGGAATAATTCAAATCCTGACATCCTTCCGGATGATCAATTATATGGAGCGCTGGTGGATGATGCTTCTTACCGGCGTATTCTCAATACTATTTGCTGTTTTGATATTTATTAATCCTTTTTATGCCAAATACAATCTCGGATCGATCATTGGATTAGCCTGTATTATTTTGGGATTGATCATGGTATTTCTTTCGAGAACACTTCGTGATATCTACCTGTAATATTAAGCAAAGAACTTAATCTTATTTTTTATTACCTAATCTTTTAAGAAGATCAGGTCTGAGTTTTCTTGTTCTTTCCACCGACTGATCCATTCTCCATGTTTCAATTTCGTTATGCTTTCCTGACAGCAGTACATCTGGCACCTTCCATCCCTTGTAATTTGCAGGTCGTGTATACACAGGAGGGGCCAGCAGATTATCCTGGAAACTGTCAGTCAGGGCTGAAGTTTCATCCGACAATACACCGGGAATTAATCTCACAATAGTATCCACAACAATTGCAGCCGCTAATTCACCCCCTGTAAGAACATAATCTCCAATAGATAATTCTCTGGTAATCAAATGATCGCGCACTCTCTGATCAACACCTTTATAATGACCGCACAGCAAAATAATGTTGTCTTTTGTTGACAGCTGATTTGCTATTTTCTGGTTAAACTTTTCACCATCCGGAGTAAGATATATGATTTCGTCGTATTCTTTTTCAGATCTCAATTTTGAGATCAGATTGTCAATCGGACCTATTTCCATAACCATGCCAGCTCCTCCGCCAAAAGCATAATCATCCACGGTTTTGTGTTTATTCATTGAGTACTTTCTGATATCATGTATTTTCAGGTTTACAATTCCTTTTTCAATAGCTCTCTTTAAAATGGATTGTTCGAAAGGACCCTTCAGAATTTCAGGCAATATGGTCAACAAGTCTATATTCATCTTTTTTTTGTAAA
>CAZWFM010000486.1:0-1596 GCA_964633185.1 uncultured Bacteroidales bacterium
ATATATTCATGTCAGGTTTGGGTTCATTTGTTCACCCATTGCGTTTAACCTTTGTGGAATTTTATAAAAACGCCGGATACATTGGCGGCGGAAAAAAATACAATCCCTTTAGTAAAAAATAATTTTAAAATTTAACACATAAACACTATTCATTATGGAACCTATTATTTTAGCTTATATTGGTGCCGGTTTGATGATCGGATTGGCTGGTATCGGGAGTGCCATCGGCACATCAATAGGGGGTAACGCGTCTGTCGGTGCCCTGAAAAAAAACAGCGAAGCTTTCGGTAGCTATCTTGTGCTCAGTGCACTTCCCGGCACACAAGGATTGTATGGATTTATGGGATACTTTCTGATGAGAGGCCAATTGGTACCGGATATTGACTGGTTAAAAGCAGGTGCTGTTTTTGGTGCGGGATTGGCTTTGGGATTTGTTGCACTAATATCAGCAATACGCCAGGGACAAGTTTGTGCCAACGGAATAGCCAGTATTGGTGCGGGCAATGATGTATTTGGTAATACCCTCATCCTGGCTGTATTTCCCGAACTTTATGCAATTATAGCATTTGCAGCAACCTTCCTCATTAACACAGCATTATAAAAAAGCAAAACTTGTATATTACGTCCGGCTGAAATTCACTATTTTTCAGCTGGATTTTTATTTATCACTATGGATTATCTGTTGCTGATACTTTCGATCATTATTATCCTATTGGGTTTTATCGGTTGTCTTCTTCCTATCTTACCGGGACCACCTTTAAGTTTCTTAGGTGTTTTGCTTATTCATTTAACAAAATTTGCCGGGTTCACAGCAGGGGAGCTCTTGTTTTTAGGCTTATTCGCACTGATAGTTCAGGTACTTGATTATATCGTACCTGCCTGGGGTACAAAAAAATTCGGTGGCTCAAAGTATGGTACATGGGGCAGTATTCTTGGTCTTATTGCCGGATTGTTTTTTCTGCCAGCTATCGGTCCGTTCGGGATCATAACCATATTGGGTGGTCCGTTTGTAGGTGCATTAATAGGCGAAAAGATAGCCGGTAAAAATTCAAACGATGCCATGCGTGCTGCCTTTGGTTCATTTGTTGGTTTTCTTGCCGGAACATTCATGAAACTTGTTTGTTCTTCGGTTATTACAATTTATTATGTACGGGAAATAATACAGTACTTTAAACAATAAGATGTTCCGCTATTCCACATACTGTTTTTTTCTTTTTTCGCTCGTCAGTGGATTTGCGTATTCTCAATCAGATTATTATTCCTATACTTTGGAAAACTTCAGGAAGGCAAAAGAATTCAAAGAAACCATTGTACCCGATAACCTTAACCTGGAAAAATTGAATGCAGTGTTATTTTACCTGACGAATGAACAGAGGGTAAATCATAAACTCAATGTATTGAAATATAATCAGAGACTTGAAGAGTCATCTGCTCTTCATTCCGAAAATATGGTAAAAGATGATTTTTTTGCACACTACCATCCAAAAAACAAAAAGCTTCGTGATCCAAATGACAGGGCTCGTTATGTTGGAATTGTCAATCCCTTTCTGGCAGAAAACATTGTTGAATCTTTTGTTTTACAATATAAAGCCGGGG
>CAZWFM010000487.1:0-1593 GCA_964633185.1 uncultured Bacteroidales bacterium
AAACAACTTCTTTAATGCCTGCATTTATTGATTTTTCGGCAGCAAGTTTTCCAACTAACTTTGCTTGTTCAGTTTTATTCATATTTTTTTTCTCAGCAATTTCTTTTGCCAGAGATGAAATAGAAATCAGCGTTTTCTGCTGAACATCGTCAATAAGCTGTACATAAATTTGCTTATTACTTCGAAAAACAGTAAATCGTGGAACATCCTGATTGCCACTGATTTTTTTTCTGATCCTAAACTTAATTCTAATTCTGCGATCCCGCTTACTTAAAGCCATTATAAACTATATTTATCTATTGTACACTGGCAGTTTTACCTGCTTTTTTACGTATTTGTTCACCAACATACTTGATGCCTTTTCCTTTATAAGGTTCTGGCGGACGAAGAGACCTTATTTTAGCAGCTACTTGTCCGATCAATTGTTTATCAATACTGGTCAATGTAACAATAGGATTACTTCTCCTTTCCGTTTTTGTCTCAACTTTTACCTCCTTCGGAAGCTTAATATGTATATCGTGAGAATATCCCAAACTCATCTCTAAAATTTGTCCCTTTGCTTCTGCTTTATATCCAACACCCACCAACTCCTGCTGAATGGAATATCCTTTTGAAACACCAATTATCATATTGTTCAAAAGAGCTCTGTACAAGCCATGAAGTGCTTTGTGTCTTTTTTGATCAGTTGGACGTGTTATTGTCAAAACACCCTCTTTGATCTCGATTGAAATGTCGGGATCTATCTTCTGAGTAAGTTCACCAAGAGGACCTTTCACAATCACAGTATTGTTATTAGTAACTTCGACAGTTACACCCTCCGGTAATTCTATTGGTAATTTTCCAATTCTTGACATCTTTTTACTCTTTTTTAATATACATAACACAATACCTCACCACCAATATTCTTCTGCCGTGCTTCTTTGTCGGTCATAACACCCTGCGATGTAGACAAGATAGCAATTCCCAGACCATTTAATACACGGGGCAATTTGTCTTTTCCTGCATACTTCCTTAACCCGGGCTTGCTTGCCCTTTGAAGATTTTTAATAGCAGGATGCTTTGTCTCAGGATGATATTTCAGAGCAATTTTTATACTTCCCTGTGGACCTTTATCTTCGAATTTATAATTCAGAATATAGCCCTTATCGTATAATATACGGGTTATATCTCTTTTAATATTCGAAGCCGGCACCTCAACAATTCGATGATTTGCCATGATTCCGTTGCGCAATCTTGTTAAATAATCAGCTATTGGATCTGTCATATTCTATATATTATCTTTTCAATTCAACTCCTTACCAGCTGGCTTTTTTTACTCCCGGTATAAGTCCTGCTGAAGCCATTTCACGGAAAGTAATTCTGCTAATACCAAACTGTCTCATATATCCTTTTGGTCTTCCGGTAAGTTTGCATCTGTTGTGCAAACGAATTGGATTCGAGTTTCTTGGTAATCGGCTCAAAGCCTGGTAATCTCCTTCAGATTTGAGCTTTGCTCTTTTCTCAGCATATTTGGTAACCAGTCTGGCGCGTTTTACTTCGCGTGCTTTCATTGATTCTTTTGCCATACTGCTAATTGTTTTTTGGGTTTTTAAA
>CAZWFM010000488.1:0-1592 GCA_964633185.1 uncultured Bacteroidales bacterium
TGTTGTCAACAGTCTGATGAGATGGTGGATTTAATGAACCCCCTGCCTTCATATGCAAAAACTCTTTACCTGATCCGTCATATCCCAATATACGATCAATTACTCCCAAATCTTCACCAGTAGGTTCTAACAATACAGCTCCTGCCCCATCTCCAAATAACGCGCAGGTGCTACGATCGGTATAATCTGTTACAGATGACATCATATCTGCGCCAACAAGCACTACTTTCTTGTAGGCTCCGCTTTCTATCATCCTGCTTGCTGTTTCCAAGCCATAAATAAAGCCGGAACATGCAGCACTTAAATCAAAGTTAAATGCATTCCTCAATTTTACTTTTTCACCAATAAGATTTGCTGTGGAAGGGAATGCCATATCAGGTGTAATGGTAGAACATACCAAAAGATCAATTTCTTCAGGTTTTGTCCTGGTTTTGTCTAACAACTCCTGAATTGCCATTACCGCCAAATCAGAAGTAGCCTTCCCTTTTTCTTTCAGGATCCTTCTTTCTTTTATACCTACACGTTGTGTAATCCATTCATCAGATGTATCAACCATCTGGCTAAGTTCTTCATTGTTGAGAATATCTTCAGGTACATATCCTCCAACTCCTGTAATAGCTGCTCTGAGATTTTTCATTATTCGAAAGCGTGTTTAATTTTTTCTGAAAGTTTTGCTTCCACCACGTCAGCAGTGTGCAATATCATATTCTTAATAGCATTGGCCCCGGATATTCCATGGCCTATTATTGCCGGTGCATTGATTCCTAATATGGGTGTACCTCCATAATTTTCATAATTGAATTTTTCAAAAAATTCATCTTTTATCCTGCGCTTTAACAAAAGTGTATAAAATGCTTCTGCTGTCTTTAAAATAGTATTGCCCACAAATCCATCGCATACAACTACATCAACATCCTCTCTGAAAAGATCGTTTCCTTCTATATTCCCAATAAAATTGAAATCAGAGGTGCCCTTCATTGCCTGATATGTAGCCTTAGTAAGCAAATTGCCCTTTTCTTCTTCAACTCCGATATTAAATAGAGCCACACGAGGATTACTGACATTATATACCATTTCGGCATACAATGAACCTAAAACGGCATACTGATACAATACATCAGGTTTACAATCGGGATTGATGCCAACATCCAGCAGTATTGTCGGCGTATCAGAATTTTTAGGAATGCCTGCTGTTATGCATGGTCTGAGAACTCCGGGTACGGCTTTTACTACTTTAATAGCCCCTACTAACATTGCGCCTGTATTTCCCGCACTCGCAAATCCATCAATTTTTCCAGACTGTAGAAGCTTAAAGCCTAAAGGAATACTGGCATTGGGTTTCTGGGTGAAGGCCTTTGCAGGATATTCATCCATTCCAATATTTTCATTGGTAGCAACAATATCAAATTTTGAAGGATCAAATCCTTCTTTTTTACAGACAGATACTATTGAATCCTCATCTCCGATTGTTACAATTGTTGCTTTCCCGGATAGTTCATGAAATGCTAACATGGAACCACGGACCGTTGCTTCCGGTGCAAAGTCGCCTCCTAATATATCAATTCCAATTCTCATCAGGAATCAACTTGGTA
>CAZWFM010000489.1:0-1586 GCA_964633185.1 uncultured Bacteroidales bacterium
CAAACCTGCACAATAATCTGTATTATTTTGATGCCTGTGCGCTGATCGAAAAAGCGATTGCCAGGTATCCCGATTTCAAAATTTACAGAATATTAAAGGAGAATTTATTGATTGAATAGTGTGCAAGCAATTTAGTAAATGACTTTGTAAAGATAAAATTGTTCAGTGTTAATCGAAATTAAGATTCACATTGCGGCCAATGTAATTGAAGTATTCTCCGCTGCTTATTTCAACATACGCTTTTCCATCGCACCGATCATGAAATTTCAGGTAGATGTTGCCCAATTCTATTCCGGAACCGGCCTTGATATTTTGCATAAAAGCATCACCGCGAAGGGGGTTTTGAGAACAAACATTGTATATAAATTCAGTTTCAATCATTGCATGATACTGGATTCCTCCCGAAGAACTTGTTGCTTCAGCAATCTGGCCTCCTCCGTTAACTACAAATGAATCGTCGTAAATATCGGCTGTGTTGTTTTGATCTATTGTAATGAACCATACGTTTTGTGATACAGCAACGAAAACATCATCCGGTGGTTCTTCCTCAAGACGTAAAAGTTCGGAGCTAAACTGAGGATTAGACAGACTCAAATTCAACAACGTATCACTGCCTTCACCGAATACTATATCTTGTCTGGCATAAACCGTCATGATTTTCCCTGTTTCACGGTCCTGCATGACTGGAACAGTATGAATGCCGTAGAAAGTGAATTCCGAACCAAAAATATCCAGGTTGCCGAATACTATTGAAATAACCCCTGTATTCATGCTTCCATAATCATCGTTTTCCCAGATACCTGCAATAATGATATCCCCAATATGCTTATTGAAAGGCAACGGATAGTTTTTATCCATTGACAGGTACATAATACCGGAATTTGAATATTCTCCATGGCTTGTGCTTTCGAATACTACATTGCCGGGAACCGGGCCTCCCTGCAATACTGTTGCTGCGAGGGATACACAATAGCCGATGGCTGCCGCGGTTTTAAAACCCTGTTTCAAAGGCAGAATATCAGGGTTTTCATCCGTCCATTCATCAAATTTTTTACAATCTGACAGGTTTATGATCAGAATACAAAATATCAGATACCTGCAAAGTTTTTTAAGTTTAAGCATATTACAGTTGAATATATTGTATATTTTACATGAAAATGCATAAAAATGTTACGTTTAAGAATTATTGATAAAAAACGGAGTATACGCATTTGATCAGCCATATATTCTTCCGATAACACCTTCCATTGACTCTTCCAGTTGTCGGGCATGGGAAAGAAATTCATTTGTATTCATTTCTTTGAAGAAAAGCATGCCATGCGTAGCTCTTATTCTGGGACTTTCATGTTCATAGAAATAATTTTTTCCTAACAAAAGCTGTATGATTTTTAACTGGTTTACCCATATTTTTTGTGTTAGCTCACTGAATTTTCCATCATACTCATAACTTGGAAATGAAGCCTCTATCTGGCTCATGTAACTGTTTGAGAAGGCATTGTTCATTACAGCCATTGCATTAAGAGATACCGGTACAATTACATTTGCTTCAGCAGGATGGAACTTATACCACACATTTCTGTAACCCC
>CAZWFM010000490.1:0-1582 GCA_964633185.1 uncultured Bacteroidales bacterium
GATTAACAAATGATGATTATCTCTTTTATAAAAATGTGTTTGACAATGCCGGAACCCTTGACAGGATCATAAGTTTTGTAAATACAACGGAGGATCCTCCTGTGGAAAGATTGCTGGTGCCTGATATGGCATTAACAGCGGCTGAATATTTTGCTGTGGATAAAAACCAGACAGTGCTTGTTCTTTTAACTGATATGACACTTTTTGCAGATGCTTTAAGTATTGTATCTAACCGTATGGATCAAATACCCTCAAAGGACAGTATGCCCGGTTCACTTTATAGTGATCTTGCAAAAATATATGAGAAAGCAGTCCAGTTTCCATCAGGCGGATCAATAACCATTATTGCCGTAACAACCCTCTCAGGAGGTGACATTACCCACGCAATACCTGATAATACAGGTTATATTACTGAGGGACAGTTGTTTTTAAGACGTGACTCTGACATTGGGAAAGTAATTGTTGATCCTTTCCGTAGTTTGTCACGACTTAAACAGCTGGTAATTGGCAAAAAAACCAGGGAAGACCACCCACAGGTTATGAATACAGCAGTGCGTCTTTATGCTGATGCTGCCAATGCAAAAACCAAACTTGAAAATGGTTTTGACCTGACAGATTATGATCAGCGCAGTTTGGATTATGCAAAAGACTATTCAAGAAAACTCCTGGCAATAGATGTTAACATTGACATAGATGAAATGCTGGATACAGGCTGGAATTTATTTCAGAAACATTTTAAACTGGAAGAATTAGGTATCAAACAGGAATTAACAGATAAATACTGGAAGAAGAATTGAAAAAAGTTTAGTGTTTTGAGTTTAGTGTTTTGAGTTTAGTGTTTTGAGTTTAGTGTTTTGAGTTTAGTGTTAAAAAATAAAAAATGGCTAGTATTAAAACTTTTGAAGAATTGATAGTCTGGCAAAAGGCCAGAGAATTGGCCAAGAATATTTGGGATTTAACATTCATTGAACGTTTCTCCAAAGATTTTTCGCTTGCTGATCAGATTCGAAAATCTTCCGGCTCAGTAATGGATAATATTGCTGAAGGTTTTGAAAGAGGCGGCAACAAGGAGTTCATACATTTTCTATTTATTGCTAAAGGATCTCTCGCTGAAGTAAAATCTCAGCTTTATAGAGCTCTAGACAGAAATCATATTGACAGTGAATACATGAATAATGAATCAATTCAAATCGACGAACTCGCAAATATTATTGGTGGTTTGATTAATTATTTGAAAAAGTCTAACCTTTCTGGTGTTAAGTTTATTTCAGAAAAAAACTCAAAACACTAAACTCAAAACACGCAACTCTTATTAAGATGGCCATAAAATTTCAATACAATAAGACTTCGCTTCAGGTTCTTGAGAAACAGCTTAAGGTCAGAGTACGCGCATTGCCTACCATTAAAAATAAAGAGTCGGCATTGAGAATTGAGGTAAAAAAGGCAAAAGATGAAGCAAATAGACTTGATCATGAGCTGAATCAGAAGATCAAATCGTATGAAAAAATGGTTGAGCTTTGGGGAGAATTTGACGAAAACCTTGTAGGTATTGAAGATGTAAAACTGGACATAAAAAAAATTG
>CAZWFM010000491.1:0-1572 GCA_964633185.1 uncultured Bacteroidales bacterium
TTAATGTTCCTCTGTACTCAGGAATAAAGTTTTTGCTCAAGCTGCTAAAAGTATGCAGTTCAAATATTGCTATTAATTTCTTATCAGCATATTGCTCTCTGACGGCTTGCACAGTGGCTTTTACTTTGGAGGGAGAATGAGCAAAATCGAGAAATACAATCGAATCATCTGTCCTTCTTAGAATTTGTAATCGCTTTTTGGTTCCTGTAAATATTGATATTGCCTTATAAAAGCTTTTGTCATGAATATCGAGCAGATTGCAAATGCATTTTGCGCCGCTGAGATTCTGCAAGTTGTGTTTACCAAACAATTCAATACCAATGTCTTCACCATTTGAACCAGGTATGAATGTTTTGTTTTGTCGTATAAAAAACCTGTGTTCGGTATAAGCATGAATTTCAATATCAGGTCTCACATCTCCAGCTATCGATTCCAGGATCGGATCACCCAAAAAATAAATAAAATGACCATTTTGCTCAATGATTTGGGTCAGAATTTTAAACTGATCTGTATATTTTTCAAAGGTCGGGAATACATTAATATGGTCCCAGGCAATTCCGGAAGCAAGAGCGATATGTGGTTTGTAATGCATGAATTTTGATCTCAGGTCCAACGGAGAGGAAAGATATTCGTCTCCTTCGAATATGGCCAGATCATTATACGGATCAAGTGAAACCATGGTATCAAAACCCTCTATCTGAGAACCAACCATAAAATCAAAATTTCTTCCCCAGCTTTTCAGCACATGAATCACCATGGCTGTAATTGTTGTTTTTCCATGACTTCCTGCAATAATTACTCTTTTTTTATTTTTTGTTTGTTCATACAAATATTCAGGGAAGGAATATATTTTTAATCCCATATCCATTGCTTTCAATAATTCCGGATTGTTTTTCCCCGCATGCATTCCTAAAATTACTCCATCAAGATCCGCGGTAATCCTAGAGGTATTCCAGCCTGTTTTTTCAGGTAGAAGTCCATGCACCTCCAGTCGTGATCGCGAAGGTTCAAATATCTCATCATCAGAGCCTGTTATTGTATAGCCCTTGCTTTTTAGTGCTATAGCCAGGTTATGCATGGCAGCACCACCCATTGCAATAAAATGTAATTTCATCCGTATAAAATTTATTTATAAAGGTCGGATGCCTTTCTGCCGAACAGGCAGGGAACCCATATGTTCCGGTAAATGCGCTTTTAATAAAACCGTTCCGGAATTTTGTTCATCCGCCTTTGTATCAAACTTATCTAACATGTGGGGTTCATAATAGACGGCATTCTGTTCCGAGCTAATTTACACAATCATTTTAACTAGAATAAAATATGGTTGTGCATTTGTTTTTCAATATAGTACAATTGCTTGTTTTAGCATACTAACTTAAAATACCGTAGAACCCTTCCCAAAATAATTTCGGAACAAGCCTTATTTTATTTTTCGCCTTTTGTACATGCGCACTGAAGTGTTACGGTACACAAGCGCTAACTTCCATGCATAGTCTTCTCCGATTCTTCGAAGAGGGTTTCAGGAGATAATATAAAAATTAATTGTCGTTTTGACTATAACTTATTTATTTT
>CAZWFM010000492.1:0-1564 GCA_964633185.1 uncultured Bacteroidales bacterium
TAAAAGAAAAAGGATACGTAAACTATACATCTTTTGGTGCTTTGGTGGGTTCTGCAAGCAACAGCAAAACGGCTCCCTTCAGTCTGATTAGTGAACATGGATACAGATTCAATACGTATTTTTCCGTGGGCGGATTGATAGGCTATGAATTACTTAGTGAGGCCACGATGCCCCTGGCAGTGAATGTAAAAGGATATTATCCGGTAAAGAATACAAATGTATTTCTGGGCTTGTCAGGAGGGTATTTATTTTCGCTTGAAGATCCTTCGGAATTCGTTGTTGAATATGAAGATTTTTCGGGAGGAGTAATGGCAAATGCAGAAGTCGGAATTATTTTTCCTTTTTCGGAGATCAGTGGTTTTTTTATGGCCATTGGTTTCAGATACAACAAATTAAACTATGAGCGATTCGATTACTGGGTCGGGGATGTAGATGGAGTTGTGCATTACAAAAGACTATCCCTGAGAGTAGGAATAAATTTCTACTAGCAAATGTGCCGGAATTTCGGCAGAAAAACAAAAGAGTTTCCCTGTTGCTTTTCATTCAGTATGTACATATGTGAGCAGTTATACAGAATTTAACATACATAAACTTTTTTCTGCGAGTAAGATGAATGGAATTAGAATGAAATACCAACCACCACATTGAATTCCTCAGCTTCGGGGTTTAGAATGACCTGGCCGCTGACAGGCAACGAGAAATTTTCAGTAATTTTAATTTCTTTGTTTGTTCCAACACCTATATTACAAATATTGAATTCTCCGTCGGAGGTATGCCAGCCATCACCTGCTCCGATGAATATATCGAAGTGAGTGAAAGAGTAGCCAGCTTCAAAGTACAGATCGCCACCTTGTGAACCGGCACCATTTCTGGCATCGTTAAAAATGCAATTGGCTGCAATCGAGAATCCTCCGATTTTATAACCCAGATTGCCTTCAAAAGTATGACTGGCTGAATCGGTCCCATACCGGAAATATGGACTACCCTGATAATAATAATCGGTCAGGCCGATACAAAGTCCAAAATCAAAGCTGTAAGCTGTATAAAGGTCTGCTTCATTAACAGCTTCCTCAACCGGACCAATACCAAAAGAGCCCCAGGCTCCAAGTACAAAACCTCTTGTCCCGAATTCAATATATGGTTGCAATGCAGGTCCGCCATATTTCAAACCACGCCATACATAGCTACTTACGAGATCAACACCTGCTGAAAATGGTGAGTTTTTTTCTTCCTCTTGTGCATAAATTGAATCAGGAACCAGGAATGTTGCTAAAATTGATGCAAAAAGGAATGTCTTGAAATTTTTCATTGCTAAAATTTTAAGTTCTTAATTGATTGATATGACAAATATATAAAATAAATAAATCCCCCTCCAAAAGTATATATAAAATATAAAAAATTATATAAATATAAATATATACCCTTATAAAAATTGATATATGAATAAAAAAAGTATAAATATTTATATATACCCCCATAAAAGAAAAATAAATTAAATGTTAAGAAAAAGAGATGAAATTTGATTTATAAGAAATTTTAGTATTATTTTTGATCTATTCATGTA
>CAZWFM010000493.1:0-1558 GCA_964633185.1 uncultured Bacteroidales bacterium
AAATTTGAATCATTAATTGCTGCAAAAGATCCTTCTGTTTCAGAAATTGTTCATAGTGCAAATAAAATAATCAGCAATTGCAAACTTAGAATTTAATAAACCATGGAGTTACAAAAAATTGTTATCTTGAATAGTTTTATTTATAAATCAAAACCTGCAAAATGAAATCTATGAATATTGATATGATCAGACAAAAGACATTCTTTGTTTTTTTTGCCATTTTGTTAAACCTGAATTTTATTTCTGCTCAATCAGACACTGATACTTTACGAGGTAGAAATCTTTATCGACCGAATTCAGAAAAACATCAGAAAGTGAACCTCATGAAGGAATCGTCAGATACTCTCAAACAGGTTGATCAGGATTCAATAAACGTTAGGTTACAATTTATCCGGGATTCTATTGCAGCAAGAATGCAATTTATTCAGGATTCCATATTAGCCCGTGAAAAATTTGTGCGTGATTCCATTCAAAGGAGAAAAGAAATACTCGATTCTTTAACCTTTCTGAGAAATGAATTACCGCCTCTGCTGGAAGCATCGCTGAAAACTTTTTCAGATGATGTAATAGTGGTCAGCAGCACAATAAGGATTGTCGGAGATTCAACCCTCAGCAATCACACAAGCCTTATCCTGCCATTTACCATCGATCAGCCTTATGCACCCTGGAAATCTGTTATAAATTTATCGGATAAACCAATAAAACTCACCATTGACACATTAAAAAACAAGATCATGGCTATCCAGGCCCCGGGCTTAGGCTGTTCGTTTGCATATAACCCGCGCAATAACAGTTTAATTATCAGCAGCAAAAGCTCGATTGTTAGTAAGTCATCAGGAAAGCTGTATAAAGTGCCAGTTGATTCGGTATGGTTTGACCGTAGAAAAAAAGTTAGTAAGATCAAAAGGTACTTTGAATTTTATCAGGCAACAAGTCAATACCAAAAAGGAGCGTATTTATTTACACATTTAACGCAGGTTAAACAATTCGAATACGATGCAGCCGGTCATTTGAGCCGATACCAGATAACCAACTTTTGCGACAGAGAGAAAGTTCAGGATCCGAAGAAAGTCTGTACTAATATGACCTTTACCATTTTGAAGCAGGGAAACTCATATTTGCTTACCCGAACAACCGATCCGGTAAATAACTTTGCTGATGGTAAATTCACCTATGAATTTGATAGTGGCAATAACCTCAAGAGTGTATCTTTTGTCAATAATAAAAATTCGGAAAACTGGAAAACCATTGTAGAGGTAAATGAATCAGGTTATGTAAGTCGGTATGTTTACCAGAATAAAGGGATTGTGCGCAAAACCCTGCTTGTGAATTACTACCCTGAAAAAGCTAAGCAAAAAGTCGAAACCATTACCTGCCTGTTTGAAGATGATGGCGTAAGTTATTACCAGGTAAACAATACCACCGGAAAAACTCGTGAGCGTAATCGGTTAACAATGGAATGGAGCCCCTGGAGGTAGTTATAACAGGGTACTGGGTGCAGAGGGTGCTGGTTTGCTTGCTCAGGATTGTCAGCATGAATAAGCCAGGCAACATCGCT
>CAZWFM010000494.1:0-1556 GCA_964633185.1 uncultured Bacteroidales bacterium
TTATTTATAAACATCTAATATAAGAAAATGAAAATATTTAAAAGTACTATTTTGATATATGGCAAACATAGCCTGATAAATTTAAATAAACTACTATTGCGATTTATTTGTATTTTCGTTGAAACTGCTATTTCATGAAGATTATTGAGCAAATTGGAAGATATTTTATTTTAATGAACCGCGTTTTTTCCAAACCTGAAAAAAACAGGATCTACTACAAACAAGTGTTAATAGAAATTGAAAGCCTGGGAATAAATTCCATTGGAATTGTAATTATTATTTCCATTTTTATGGGGGCGGTAATTACCCTTCAAACCCGATATAATCTTGAAAATCCTCTTATACCATTATATCTGATCGGATTAACCGCACGAGATAGTATGTTACTTGAATTTTCTTCAACTATTGTTGGTTTAATTCTTGCCGGAAAAGTCGGATCAAATATTGCATCTGAAATAGGTCATATGCGAATTACCGGGCAAATAGATGCCCTGGAAATTATGGGGGTTAATTCGGCTTGTTATTTAATACTTCCTAAGATCATCGCTACCGTGGTTTTTAATCCTATTCTGACTCTATTAAGTATGTTTGTCGGAGTATTTGGCGGCTGGGCTGCATCTGTTATTACAGGAGCACTTACGTCTACAGATTACATTTATGGAATACAATATTGGTTTGTGCCTTTTTATATAACTTATTCACTTGTAAAAACCATTGTATTTGCAATTATTATTACAACTGTGCCGGCCTTTTTTGGATACTATGTGAAAGGAGGTGCACTTGAAGTAGGTCACTCCAGCACAAAAGGAGTTGTAACAAGCAGCGTGTTGATACTCCTTTTTAATGTTATACTTACTCAACTCATGCTTGCCTGATGATTAAAATTGAACATATCAATAAAAAATTCGGTGATGCCCGGGTTCTAAAGGATATATCCGTAACATTCCGGGAAGGCAAAACAAATTTGATCATAGGGAAAAGTGGTTCAGGAAAGACTGTTCTGGTAAAATCCATTATTGGCTTGCATAAAATTGATTCAGGGACTATTCTGTTTCACGATCGGGATTTTGGTTCAATGTCCGTCAGACAAAAACAGGAACTCAGACGTGAAATGGGACTGCTATTTCAGGGTGGTGCTTTATTTGACTCACTAACTGTAGAGGAAAATATTAAATTCCCACTGGAAATGTTTACAAAGTTGAGCACAAAAGATAAGCGCAAACAAGTTGATTTTTGTCTTGAGAGAGTAAATTTGCATGAGGCAAACAATTTATATCCTGCTGAGTTAAGTGGTGGGATGCAAAAAAGAGTTGCCATTGCCAGGGCAATTGTACAAAATCCCAAATATCTTTTCTGCGATGAGCCTAATTCGGGCTTGGATCCGATCACGGCTATTGTCATAGATAATCTCATCAGTGATATTACACATGAATTCAATATTACCACCATTGTCAATACCCATGATATGAATTCCGTTATGGAAATTGGAGAAAAGGTAGTATTTATTCATGAAGGTGAAAAATCGTGGGAAGGAACAAAAGATGATGTACTTAATT
>CAZWFM010000495.1:0-1541 GCA_964633185.1 uncultured Bacteroidales bacterium
CATCGGGAGGTGCACATGAAATATCACTCTCTTTTACATTCAGCAAACCCAATAAGCGAAAACGCATAAAGAAAATGGTTCCCTGCCCGGATGTATAAAAGCACGGAAGCTATTTTGTACCTATTCCATGGATCTGGTGCTTCCCGAGCCTACAGATTCCGCATTCACTAACGGATTCCCTTTATAATAAACATCTCCGCTGCCAATAATATTGGTTTCCAGATTATCTGTTACCCATACCTTTGCAGAGCCTGATCCGGCAATATTTACTTCAACTTCCCTGGTTTTCAGGTTTTCAGCCCTGATATCCCCTGATCCTGCTATATTCAATTCAACCTTATCTTTCGCTTCACCACCTAAAAATACATCCCCCGAACCGGCTATGTTAGTTTCGTTATAGCCACAGATTAAATTTTCACATTGAATGTTACCGCTACCGCTTAAATCAAGTTCGAGCCTGTCTGTTTCAAGTTTCGATTTGAAAATTACATCACCTGATCCTGCAACAGACATTTCTTTCAGATCGATCACACTAACATATACTTTCACATTCCCTAATCCGTTTGAATGATTCTTAGTATAGATCTTCAGAGTATTTCCATCAACTTTTGTTATAATTTTTTCCAGATCATCACTGTTACCTTCAAGTTCTAAACTTTCTTTATCCGATTGAATAATTTCCAGAGTGCCTGGTAATGTATACGTGATATCGTTAAACCCGTAAACATCCCTTTTCTCCTTCTGCGCCTTTATTGAACAGTTTAGCAATACAAACGAAAGTACAACGATTACAAAAAATCTTTTGTTTCTTAAAATGAGTCTTGTCTTTTCCATATTTTCATGTTTTTGGCGTTTCTATCTATAAAGACGAAAGTTTTTTTGATTCGCTGCATTTCTTCCCAAAATATAAATATTATTACTCATTCTTTTAAACTCGACCCTCTGACAATCAGGTCGGTTTTTATCTGAATTGCCCTGGCATCAATATTTTCTTCGCTTTCAATTCTTTCAAAAAGAAGTTTGGAAGCTTTCCTTCCCATCTTAAAACCCTGTTGTTCAACGGTAGTTAAAGGCGGATCGGTCATGGCCGAATAAATGCTGTTGCTGAATCCTACAACAGCTATGTCTCCGGGAATTTTATAGCCTGAACGTTTGATGATGGACATGGCGGTTATTGCTGTAAGATCATTCACGGCAAAAATCCCGTCAATCCTATTTTGAAGTGTCAGTAAGTAAGGTATGCATTTCAAGGCATGTTTGTCTGTATCACATCTGAGTATAATTTCCTCATTGACTTCAATATTATTGTCTTTCAAGGCCTGTATATATCCTCCTTTCCTGTTTCTTCCAATCATCAGGTCCTGACTGGTGGCAAGATGGGCTATGCGCCTGCACCCTCTTTGAATCAAATGTTCCGTAGCTTTATAGGCCCCATCGAAATCATCAACTACAACCCTGTCAGTATGCGGTATATTCAAAACTCTGTCATAAAATACAACAGGTATCTTACTGTCAATGAGTTCCTGAAAATGATCAAAATT
>CAZWFM010000496.1:0-1531 GCA_964633185.1 uncultured Bacteroidales bacterium
AAAATCCTTATTATATATGGGCTTCCGAGATTATTTTGCAGCAGACAAGAATGAAACAGGGCATTGTCTATTACCATAAATTCATCGAAAGATTTCCAACTGTATTTGATCTGGCACATTCAACGGATGAGGAGGTGTTGAACATTTGGCAGGGATTGGGCTATTATTCAAGAGCAAGAAATATGCATAAGGCTGCAAAACGAATTGTCGAAAGATTCCATGGTGTATTTCCATCTGACCTTAAAACGATAAGACAACTTCCAGGGATTGGTGATTACTCAGCATCGGCAATAGCTTCTTTGGCATTCAATATTCCTGTAGCATGCATCGATGGAAATGTATATCGTTTGCTGGCCAGAAACTTTGGTGTTTCATCTAAAACAGACAGTGCCGGTGGAAAAAAAGAATTCATGAATCTTGCAACAGAATTGCTCGACATGAATAATCCGGGAAGACATAATCAGGCCATGATTGAACTTGGCGCAATGATTTGTTTGCCTAAAAATCCTCTATGTTCTGAATGTCCTCTGAATAATTCATGTGTGGCATTGAAAAATAATTTGATCCATGAGTTGCCGAAAAGGAAAAAAAAGTTAAAACAGATCCACAGATATTTTTACTATCTGGTAATCAGACGTAACGGGTGTGTTTATTTGAAGCAAAGGCCAGAGAAAGGCATATGGGCATTGCTTTATGATTTTCCGCTTATTGAAACAGGAAAGAAGCTGGATATCCGGGAACTGATTGGTCTTAAAAGCTGGAAAGATCTTTTTGAGAATACCGAAATAACGATAAAAAGTATCTCTGATGAGTACAGGCATCAGCTGTCTCACCAGCTTATTCATGCCTGGTTTATCGAGATGAAGGTGAATTGTCCGGTAAAATCCATTCATGCAAGAGAGATTGAGTACAAAAAGATTAACCGGTATCCATTGCCACGCTTAATAGAAAAATACCTACAGTAATTACTTATCGAGCCGGTTGCGGCTTACAGTCAGGTACTCATTCCTGATGTGCTTTATTTTCAATTTGAGTTTTGAAGCAGAATACGAGAAAATATCTTCTATGGCATTTCTGTTGACCGGGAATTTTCTGTTTATCCTGAAAAACTTTTCGGGATCCACGATTTCTTCAAGCCGGTTAATATTAGGTATTTTCACACAGAGTACTTTATCGGTTCTTTCAATTATGACATCTTTGTCAGTGTAATATGCATACTGTGATTTGATATTTACAAGTCCGATTTTCTGAGATTTTATGACAGTTCTTTTCGGTTTAATATCATTTCTCATAAGAATATAACCGTTCTCTTCTGTAATTAATACAGGAAGGTTAATCTCATCTGTAAGATTTGATTATTTTTGTATAGTAATCATAAAAAAATCATTAAATATGTCAGTTAACAAAGCAATCCTGGTGGGTTTTGTAGGCAATGACCCTGAAGTTAGGTATCTTGACAGCGGAACTCCTGTAGCAAATTTCAGATTGGCTACTTCGGAAAACTATACAAACAAAGCCGGTGAAAAAGTAA
>CAZWFM010000497.1:0-1526 GCA_964633185.1 uncultured Bacteroidales bacterium
CAGCATAGTAATACCCTGTAATATTAAATGCATGGTGCATGGAAAGGAAAACTTTCATATCTCGTTTGCGGATCGCATCCGTGAATAAACCCACCAAATCAAGTTTTGGTCCCAAGTCCTTTGAATTCCATGGATTAACCTCGCTGGCCCACAGGGAAAAACCATCGTGGTGCTCAGCTACCGGGCCTGCAAATTTTGCCCCTGCATCGGCAAAGAGTTGTGCCCATTCTTCAGGGTCAAAATTGCCGCCTTCCGATTTGAGTTTAGGCGCAAACTGAACAAAATTCCCTTGTTTATCCGTAGCACCCGTAATAAAATAGTTATAAGGCCACTTATCAGGTTCGCCGTAAATCTCAATATGGTGTTTATTTTCAGCAGACCCTTCGATATACATCGATCGGGGATACCACTCGTTTGCATAGGCAGGGACAGAATATACGCCCCAATGGAAATATATACCAAACTTAGCGTCTTTGAACCATTCAGGGACAGGATTAACTTTCTCCAACGATTCAAAACTGGGTTGAAATTCCTGCTTTTGATCCAGGTTTGAGGTGCAACCGAATAATCCTGAAATGAACAGGAACAGAACGAATATCTTACTATATTTCATAATATATTTATTTAAAAGTATCCAATTTATTTTCTTATTATTAAGCAATATAAGGTTTTGAAACTAAACATTTTTTACAAACTCATTGATTATTACTTTTTTCTTCCGCCCTTAATAACCTGACAACATAAACAGCACCGGCAGTATTATGAGGAAGCGCCTGAAATTTAACCCTCACATGGCTTTTCCCCTTGGCCAATGAATCGGGAATAGGATAGACCACATTTTTAAACATTGACAGGTTCCATCTGCCTGTATTGTCTTCAGTTACCAGTTTTTCATCGTCAATGTAAATATCGAACTTACGGCTACCCCACTCAGCTCCCCAATATCGAACAAATAGACTCAAATTTGTTTCTGAATTTGTAGCCAAATCGTAGCTGAACCAGCCTTCGTTGCGTGCATCGCGGTAAAATTCATTCATAGTATTGCCTGTGCCCGAGTTCTCATTTTGCATGGCATGGTCGGTTTCCGGTTGTTGTTCACCGGTGGCTACATAGTCAATGGTGCGTTTTTCAAGGGAAAGCTTTTCCTTTTCAATGTTCGCCAGTGAATCGACATAAGCCTGGTAGCCATCATTTGTTAATGCCAGCCAGTACATCATATACCTGGCATCGTGGATTTGATAAAAAGGCTCCAGCGTAAGCTCCATTGGATTGATCATTTTAACGTTGAGTTTGAAATTTAATGGCTTATCTTTTATTGGTTCCAATTTATTCGCAATATTTTGAAGATCATCTTCAATCAGGATGGGAGCTTTATCAACAGGTAAATATTCCCCTGCCGCATACTGTCCCCAACGGCCATCATCGGCAATAAGACCTGATAAATCCTCAGTTCCGGTTTTTGCTCCAAGTAAAACGGGGCCATGCATAAAAGCAATATACTCAGGAACATTGGGTATATGCTCTAT
>CAZWFM010000498.1:0-1509 GCA_964633185.1 uncultured Bacteroidales bacterium
ACGTTAACAATAGCAAACGAATGTGCATTCCATCCACATCAGCATCAGTGGCAATCACTACATTATGATAACGAAGATTATCAATATCCTCTTCTATGTTCAAAGCAGCCTGAAGAAGATTAAATTCCTCATTCTCATAAACAATCTTTTTCGTGAGCCCGTATGAATTTAATGGTTTTCCTTTCAGACTGAAAACAGCCTGCGTACTAACATCGCGTGATTTAGTTATTGAACCGCTTGCCGAATCACCTTCAGTTATAAATATTGTAGATTCCAGTTTGCGTTCATCCGTTGAGTTCAAATGAATTTTACAATCCCGTAGTTTTTTATTGTGCAAGCTTACCTTTTTCGCCCGTTCTCTGGCAAGTTTCTGAATCCCTGAAATTGCTTTTCTTTCCTTCTCCGATTCAATGATTTTTTTATAAATAACATCCGCCACATCTGTATGTTGATGTAAAAAATCATCCAGATGTTTTTTTACAAAATCATTCACATAACGTGATACGGATGGCCCTTTTGGTCCGATATCTTTTGAGCCAAGCTTTGTTTTCGTTTGTGATTCAAATACAGGTTCTTCAATCTTTATACTGATAGCTGCTATTATTGACGCTCTGATATCTGACGATTCAAAATTCTTGTTAAAAAATTCCCTGATTGTCTTTACATAAGCTTCTCGGAAAGCCTGCAAATGTGTGCCACCCTGGGTTGTATGCTGTCCATTTACAAAGGCATAATAGGTTTCGCCATATTGATTCCCATGCGTCATTGCAACTTCAAGATCGCCATTCTTTAAATGGATGATCGGATAAAGCTTTTCAGAACTCATGTTCTCATCAAGCAAATCAAGCAATCCGTTTTTTGAAACATATTTTTTACCATTGACTTTAATTACAAGTCCTGCATTCAGGTATATGTAATTGCGAATGAGTGATTCAATATAATCTTCAATAAACCTGTAATTTCCAAATAATTTTCCGTCGGGAACAAACTGCACCAAAGTTCCGTTTTTCTCTGTGCTCTTTTCTTCAACAGATTCATCCACTATATTTCCTTCAGAAAAATATACCGCCTTAACGATTCCTTCACGGTATGCTTTAATATCAAACTGAGATGATAATGCATTCACTGCCTTTATGCCTACACCGTTTAATCCAACCGACTTCTTAAACACTTTTGAGTCATACTTGGCGCCGGTATTCATTCTGGAGGCAACATCCTTCAACTTGCCCAATGGAATACCACGTCCAAAATCCCTGACACTCACCGTGTTCTCATTTATGTTAATTTCAATTTCCTTTCCGAATCCCATCATGTATTCATCAACTGAGTTATCCAGTACCTCCTTCAGAAGTATATAAATGCCATCATCCTTGGACGAACCGTCACCCAGTTTCCCGATATACATACCGGGCCTCTTGCGTATATGCTCTCTCCAGTCTAATGTCCGAATCGTGTCTTCAGAATAATTTGCTACCGACATAATCATTGGCTTTGCGACAAATATATAGA
>CAZWFM010000499.1:0-1507 GCA_964633185.1 uncultured Bacteroidales bacterium
ACCAGTCAATCATCCCGTGTTGTGGTTGAATTTTTGCTGCCGGATAATTCTTTGATGGAGTTTCCCTGTTAATGATTTGCTTAACTATTTCCTGCTTGTTTGAACCGGTTGCCAGAAAAGTGATTCGTTTTGCCATATTGAATACCGTTCCTGTAAAGGTTATCCGTTTTTGACCTGTATCAGGATGGACACCTACTTCACACAGTTTTTTGGAATTGATTAGTCCTAACTGATTTGGGAAAATAGATCCAGTGTGCCCATCTTCTCCTAATCCAAGAAATATCCAATCGAAATTAGGTATTCCACTTTTAATCTCAAAGTGTTTCTGGAGGAGATTTGAATAGCGTATCGCTTCTTCTTCGGGATCATTCTCCCCTTCTATGCGATGAATATTAGATTCCGGAATGTTTATTTTGCTGAACAAGACATTCCTGGCAGTACCATAATTGCTTTCATCATGATCAGGAGGAACACATCTTTCATCTCCCCAAAAAAAATGAATTTTTTTCCATTCCATTTTATTTGCCTTTTGTTGATCAAATCCACAAAGATATTTGAAAAACAAAACCGGAGTGTTCCCTCCGGACAATGCAATGTTCAACTTGTTTCTGGTGATTAATCGCTCATTCACATATCGATAGAACTCTTCTGCCAGAGATTCAGCCATTATTTCAGGTTTGGTAAATATTTTAATATCAGGTTTCATTGGTAAAGCAAGTTATTAAAGTTCGCAGAATATTCCATCATTTGTTAAATTTTTACATGGATATCTCCAGGTTAAATATTTTCCTTCAATAAGCTTTTCAGCTGCCTTTGGTCCCCAGGTTCCTGCAGGATAACCATGCAGAACGTTTTGACTATTTGACTTCCAATATTCACGAATGGGATCTATAAACCTCCATGCTTCTTCGACAGCATCACCACGTGTAAAAAGTGTTGCATCTCCATTCATACAATCAAGTAATAAACGTTGATAAGCCTCAGGCACTTTTACATCTCCCAGGTCTGAATAGTGAAAATCCATGTTTACCTCCTGCACACGAAATCCCATACCAGGGACTTTCATTCCAAACTTTAACAATATTCCTTCATCAGGTTGAATACGAATTACCAATTGATTGTCTCTGTTCATTTGAGTTTCATTAAAACAAAATAATCTGTGTGGTGTTGGTTTAAAATGAATTACTGCTTCAGTAACACGGGTTGGAAGTCTTTTCCCGGTTCGTATGTAAAATGGTACTCCTCCCCATCTCCAATTGTCTATAAACATTTTAATAGCAACATATGTTTCTGTCCTCGATTCAGGATCAACTCCCCTTTCATCCCGATAGCCTTTCAATTTATTTCCCCGGAAAGTCGAAGATGTGTACTGTCCCCTAACCACCTGATTCTCTATATCATTCTTATTTAATGGTTTAAATGACTGGAACACTTTTAAGGTCTCATTTCGTATAGCAGTGGGATTATTTACCGATGGTGGCTCCATTGCAATAAGAGCAGCGATCTG
>CAZWFM010000500.1:0-1500 GCA_964633185.1 uncultured Bacteroidales bacterium
GAAGCAGAAAACACCGGGAGAAATTGTTCTGGAAAAAGATCAGGAAAGGCGATTATTCGAAGATTATTCTGGCCGAAGGTGATTCCTGGTTTGAATACCCGTTATTCATCAGCGATATTGTTGACCAACTGAACAAAAGCAGGAGAAATTACGCAATTAACAGTCTGGCATTCGGAGGGGATTGGATAGCAAATATTTTATACGAACAGGAATATATTGAAAAATTATCTCTTTTGAGTCCGGATGTATTTTTAATCAGCGGAGGCGGGAATGACATTGTTGGAGGTTACAGGCTTGCTCAACTGGTGTACAGAAGAAGTGAATTGCCCGCAATTATTGAAGCTGATCTGACTACAAGTGAAGGGAAAATGCAGTTTGCAGATATTTGTCTGAACAAAGAGTTTTTCGGGTTGATGAAACTGTTTAAACTTCAGTATAGACTTTTATTCAAAAGCATTGAAGAGGAAACGAAAAAGTTTAAAAATCTGAAGGTGATAACACAGGGATATGATTATGCAATTCCCGGTTCAAAAATTGGTTTTGGATTTGTCAGGCCTATTGTCAACAAACTCACAGAAAACGGCATTTGGCTGAAAACTCCTCTTTTGTTGAGGGGTTACAGAAACGAGAAGGAGCAAAAGGCGGTTGTTTTTGGGATGATATATCACTTTAATGAAATGCTTATTGATGTGGGTCGGGAATATGACAATGTGTATCATATTGACAGCAGAGGGGCAGTGGATGAAAAAAAAGGCTGGTATGATGAGCTTCATCCCAAGTCGAAGCAGTTCAGGAGAATTGCCTCTGTTTTTGAAGAATGCATCGAAAGTACGGACAAGAACAAAAAAATTTATAAGGTGTCAGATAAGTGAAAAATTCTCTTTACAAACGTAAACTCTGTCTATTATGTTAACCACACTTGACTATTTGTTTATTGCTGTTTATTTTGTAGTTGTGCTTGTTGTTGGATTCTGGACAGGCCACAAACAGGAAAAAGAAGATTACCTGATCGCAAACAGGAAATTGAATTCATTTCAGGCAACATCCACCATTTTTTCAAGCAGAATAGGGGCAGCTATTCTTTTAACCTATACTGCACTGGTTTTTATTTACGGGCTGGGAGCATTGTGGTATTTTATCGGGTCTGTTTTCGGCTTGTTTGTTTTTTATTTTTTCGGAAAAAAGATTAAGAAGCTGGCAGATGAAAGGAAGTTTTATACTCTCCCTGATTTCTTTTTTTATGCCAAAGGAAAATTTGCAGGGTATCTTGCTACCATTATTGTCATTATCATTATGTTTGGGTGGGTAGTGCTGAATTTCATTGCCGGAGCGAAAGTTATCGATGAGTACACTCCCATAAGCTATGACTATTCTGTTATAATTATCGGTGTGATCATATTACTTTACCTTGTTGCAGGCGGATTTAGTGCTGTGGTAAAGACAGATATTATTCAAACTATAGGAATTTTTCTCTTGTTTATATTAATGGTTTACTTGCTG